>JAFADT010000569.1 GCA_023424585.1 Pseudomonadota bacterium | reverse complement strand
GGTCCGGGGCGCGCTGCCGCCCCTGCTCGCGGCCGCGCCGCGTCCTCCCGCGCCGCCCGCGCCGCCGGACATGGGGCTCGAGGACGGCGACACCTTCGCGTACCTCTCCGACGGCCGCACGATGATGGCCGGCTCCACGGAGGACCTGTACCTGGCGCGCACCTTCAAGCAGCAGGGCAAGGAGCTGCTCTTCGTGCGCCGCGACAACAAGCCCATGCTGATCCGCGACGCGAAGACGCTGGAGCAGGTGCGCAAGCTGCTGGAGGACGCCGGCAGGCTGGGCGACGCGCAGGGCGCGCTCGGCGAGAAGCAGGCGGCCCTGGGCAAGCAGCAGGCAGCGCTGGGCCAGAAGCAGGCGGAGCTGGCCTATCCCATCTCGCAGCTCGCGGCGAAGCACGCCGCCATCGCCTCCAAGCGCGCGGAGCTCGCCGTGGAGCGCGCCCGCCTCCAGTGGCTCGCGGACGGCCCCGACCGCGCCCGCCAGGAGGCGGAGCTCGACAAGCGCGACGAGTCCTTCGACAAGGAGATGGAGGCGCTCGACAAGGAGCAGGAGGCGCTCAGCAGGAAGATGGAGGCACTGGGCGAGGAGCAGGAGAAGCTCGGCGAGCAGCAGGCGAAGCTCGGTGCGCAGCAGGGGGAGCTGGGCGAGCAGCAGGCCGCCCGGAGCCGCGAGAACCTGAAGAAGGTGATGGCCGTCATCGACGAGGCCATCCGCAAGGGCCTGGCCGAGCCTCTGCCCACCTGAGGACGGAGGGCGCGGCCCCACGGTGACGGCGCACGCGGGGGTTCCCTATACCGGGACCCGGTGTGAAGCCTGTCTCGGAGGTCGCCATGTCCGCCGCCGTCCCGCAGTCCACGTCCCGCACCACCCTCGACATCCTGGTGCGCCGGGTCCGTGAGGGCTCGAGCGCGTGGGTGAAGCTCGCCCTGACGGAGCGCATCCGGCTCCTGGAGGAGCTGCGCCACGCGTACGTCGCCATCGCGGAGCCCAGCGTGCGCGCGGCCTGCGCGGCGAAGGGCATCGACCCCGGCGGTCCACTCGCGGGTGAGGAGTGGCTCGCCGGGCCCATGGTGGTGGTGCGCACCCTGCGGCTGCTCTCGGACGCGCTGAAGGACATCCAGCGGCACGGCGCGCCCGTCATCCCCCCGAAGCACCTGCGCACGCTGGAGGACGGCCGGCTCGCCGCGCGGGTGTTCCCCCGCGACCGGCTGGAGGGGATGCTGCTGCCCGGCACCACGGGCGAGGTCTACTTCCAGCCCGGCGTCACCGCGGCCAACCTGCGCGAGCACCAGGCGTCCTTCTACCGCCAGCCCCACCCGGGCCGGGTCTGCGCGGTGCTGGGCGGCGGCAACGTCAACTCCATCCCGCCGCTGGACTGCCTCTACAAGCTCTTCGTCGAGGGCACCGTCTGCGTGCTCAAGATGAACCCCGTCAACGCGTACCTGGGCCCGTTCCTGGAGCAGGCCTTCGCCCCGCTCATCGCGCGCGACGCGCTGGCCATCGTGTACGGCGGCGCGGAGGAGGGCGCGCAGCTGGTCCACCACGACGCGGTGGACGAGGTGCACATCACCGGCAGCGACAAGACCCACGACGCGCTCGTGTGGGGCCCGCCCGGCCCGGAGTCCGACGAGCGCCGGAGGAGGAACGAACCGCTGCTCGGCAAGCCCGTGTCCAGCGAGCTGGGCAACATCTCCCCCGTGGTGGTGGTGCCGGGGCCGTACTCCGACGGCGAGCTGCGCTTCCAGGCGGACGACATCGCGGGAATGGTCTCCAACAACGCGTCCTTCAACTGCAACGCGGCGAAGCTGCTGGTGCAGCCGAGGGACTGGCTCAAGCGCGGCGCGCTGGTGGACCGCATCCAGGCGAGCCTGTCCCGTGCGCCCGTGCGCCGCGCGTACTACCCGGGCGCGCGGGAGCGCTGGCACCAGTTCACCGACGCGCGCCCGAACCTGCGGCTGGTGGGCAACCCCGGCGAGGGCGACCTGGCGTACGCGCTCATTCCGGACGTGGACCCCTCCCGGACGGACGACCGCGTCTTCCGCCACGAGCCCTGGTGCACGGTGCTGTCGGAGACGGGCCTGCCGGGCTCCGACGAGCCGGTGGCCTTCCTGGAGGCCGCGGTGGCGTTCCTCAACGAGAAGGTGTGGGGCACCCTCAACGTGACGCTCATCGTCCACCCGAGGACGCTGCGCGAGCCCCGGGTGCGCGCGGCGGTGGAGAAGGCGGTGCGGGAGCTGCGCTACGGCACGGTGGCCATCAACACCTGGCCCGCGGCGGCGTACGCGCTGGGCAGCCTGCCCTGGGGCGGCCACCCGTCCACGTCGCCCCGGGACGTCCAGAGCGGGCAGGGCTGGGTGCACAACACCTTCATGCTGGAGTCCATCGAGAAGGCGGTGCTGCGCGCCCCGCTCACGTCGCTGCCCGCGCCCCCGTGGGTCCCCGGTCACAAGGGCGTGGCGGCGCTGGGCCGGCGGTTGGTGGAATTCGAGCAGTCCCCGTCCTGGTGGAAGGTCCCCGGTGTCGCCCTGGCCGCGCTGCGCCGGTAGGGGCAGGCGGGGAGGCGGGGAATCGGGGGGCTCGTGGTAGGTAGGGGACCATGGCATCCAGGTACGCGCAAGAGGGTGGGCAGTTGCTCCAGCAGGGCCAGCCCGCGGAGGCGGTGAAGAGCTTCCAGAAGGGCCTCTCCATCGACCCCAAGGACGTGGACTGCCTGATGGGCCTGGTGCGCACCCACCTGAGCACCGGCGCCGCGAAGGAGGCCGAGGGGGCCGTGACGCGGCTGTTGCAGGTGCAGCCGGACAACACGGAGGCGCAGGCCCACCTGGCCATGCTCAAGGCGCAGGCCGGCGACCCGGTGGCACTGGTGACGCTCAAGGCGCTGGCCGCCGCGCCCACCGCCGGCTACTTCGAGCGCTTCAACCTGGGCACGCTCCTGGCCGAGCGCGGGGACCTGGAGGGCGCGAAGGCCGCCTTCGAGGCCGCCACGGTGGTGGCGCCCCACAGCGTCTACCCGCACTTCGAGCTGGGCCGCATCGCGATGCAGCGCCAGGACACGGCGGCGGCGGCGACGCACTTCGAGCAGGCCTCGGCGCTGGCGCCCCAGGAGTCCCTGCCGCACCTGATGCTGTCGCGCGCGCACGCGGCCAACGGCGCGCTCGGCGCGGCCATCGCCGCGGCCACGAAGGCCCTGGAGCACGCGCAGGGCCGCACGCGCGTGGCGGTGCTGCAGGACCTCTTCCGGCTCTACCTCCAGGCCAACAGCCAGGACGCGGCCCGCCGCACCATCCTGGAGCTGCGCGAGCTGGACCCCGCGCAGGTCCGCTACGTCCACCTGCACGGCCTGGCGAGCATGCTGGCCGGGGACCTGGCGGAGGCGAAGGCCCTCTTCGCCGAGGCGCTCCAGCGCGCGCCGCACCAGTGGGACATCCGCCACTCGCTGGCGCAGGCGCACGAGGCCCTGGGCGAGCGCGCCGAGGCCCGCAGGCTCCTGGAGGAGACCGTGGCGGCGGCGCCCCACGAGCCCGGCCCCACCAACGACCTGGTGCGCCTGCTGATGGGGGACCAGGACCACGCGCGGGCCCGCGTGCTGCTGGAGCGCGTGCTGGAGGCGAACCCGCAGGACGCGCTCACGCACCTGAACCTGGCGCGCGCCACCCAGCCGTTCGACCGGGCGGAGGCCACCCGGCACGCGAAGCAGGCGCAGTCCCTGGGCGCGGACGCCACCGTGAAGGAGCAGGCGGCGCAGCTCCTCACGGAGCTGGGCGGCTGACGCGGGCCGTCTTCCCTCGGCCCACGCCCGTGCCTACCTTCAGGCGCGGTCCAACCGCGGGGGGAGGCGTGATGCGCAAGGCGGAGCAGGCACTCATCGAGCAGCTCGAGGCGCGCTTTCGCGAGGTGACGCGGCTGCTCTACACGACGTCCATCCCCGCGTCGGTGCTGGACGCGGAGCTGCTGCCGATGCTCGCGGAGGACATCACCTTCACCGACCCCTGGCAGAAGGGGGGCGGCAAGGAGACCTACCGCAAGGGCGCGGCGGGCTTCCACTGCATGTTCCGCTTCGACTTCGACATCTTCCAGCTCAACGTCCAGCTGGAGCCGGATGGGAAGCGCGGGCGGGCCATCGTGGACGGGGTGATGAACCTCAAGCAGCTCGCGTGGCTCTACACGTACCCGCTGCGCACCCTCCTGGTCTACGACTTCACGCTCCAGCGCGGCGAGGACGGCGGCGAGGTGCTGCCGCTCATCCACGCGCACGAGGAGATGTGGAGCTTCGGCGACATGATCGCCAACGTGCCCGGCGTGGGGAGGCTCTACGACCGCTTCCGCAGCGCCTTCAGCGTGGGCTTCCTGGCGGCGTCCGCGGTGTGCGGGCGCCTCAAGCAGGCCCCCTGAGGCGGGCTTCGTCCTTCAGCGCCCGAACAGCCCGCGGCGCTTGTGCTGCTGCAGGGCCTGGCCGCCCAGCCGCGACAGGCGCTGGCCCAGGATGCGGCTCATCTCCAGCGCGACGGCGGGGTTGGCCATCATCACGCCGCGGAAGTCCTCGCGGCCCACCGCGGCCAGCTCGCACGGCATGGTGGTGACGGCGGTGGCGTTGCGCGGCTCGCCCGTGAGCAGGGCCAGCTCTCCGAAGAAGCCGCCCTGCTTCACCGTGGCCACCGTCTGCCGGTTGCCGTCCTTCATGGCCACCTCGCCGGAGATGACCACGTAGAAGGTCTCGCCCGCGTCGCCCTGGCGGAACAGCTCCGTGCCCGCAGGCGTCTGGAGCAGCTCCGCGCCGCGCGCCACCGTCTCCAACTCCTCGCCACTCAGCGGCGCCAGGAAGTCCAGCTTGCGCAGGGTCGTCGCCAGCGACGACGCCAGGCCCGCGCCCAGCGGTGGCTCCGACGTGAGGAACTCCACCGCCTGCGCCACCTGGGAGCGCCGCGCCACGAGGATGACGTTGTGCCCCGCCTTCAGCTGCGTGTTGCCCTCCGGCAGCGCGGTGTGGCCCTGCGGATCCACCAGCGCGATGAAGATGCACTCGCGCGGGAAGCCCCCCATGCCGCGCACCTGCGCCACCGTCTGCCCCGCCACCCGGGCGCGCACGGGGATGGCCAGCTCGAAGAGGAGCGCGTCGCCGCTGCTGAGCGGCAGCGACCCGGACACCTGCGGGAAGTCGATGGCGGTGGTCATCTTCGAGACCACCACGTCCGCCTCGGCCACCAGCTCCTTCACGCCCGCCAGCCGGTACGCGTCGCGGTAGCTCGTGTCCAGCATCCGCACCATCAGGCGCGCGCTGGACGTGGAGCGCACCAGCATGGCGAAGGCCAGGTTCGCCGGGTCGTGCGCCAGCACCGCCGCCGCCACGTCCGCCGTCCCGATGCCCGCCGCCTCCAGCACGCGCGGGTTGGTGGCGTCCCCGCACACCGTCACCACGCCCACCTCCTCGAAGAGGCGCGAGCAGATGCCGGCGTCGCGTTCGATGACCGTCACCGTGTGCTGCTCCGACACGAGCCGCGCCGCCAGCGCGCCGCCCACCCGTCCTCCCCCCGCGATGACGATCTTCATGACGCCTTGTGCTCCTTGCTGTCCATGTTCGCGTGCCCGCCGTGCAGCACCTTCTCCAGGTCCAACATCCGCGCGTCCAGGTGCGCCAGCATCTCCTCCGCCGTCGCCTCCGGGATCAGCCCGTTGCGCCGCGCGCCCTGCAACGCCGTGCGCTCCGCGTCGATGAGCCGCCGGCGCGTGCTCAGCAGGTCCTTCGCGCCTTCCGCCAGGTGCTGCTCGCTGATGCGCCGCAGCTCCCGCTCCGCCCGGGCGATGTTCACCTGGTACTCGCTGCGCAGGTGCTCATAGGCCGCGCGCGGCAGCAGGCCCTGCGAGTGCAGCGCGTCCAGCTCGACATGCGCCGCGCGGCTGGCGATGAGCTTCCCGCGCTGCTCCGCCATCTCCAGCGCCACCGCGTCCTGCTGGAACAGCCCCAGCGCCTTGAGCGCGCCCGTGAGCATCAGCCCCTGGCCCACCATGGACACCAGCGTGACGCCGAACGCGATGGAGACAATCTGCTCGCGCGCGGGCGTGGTCTCCGGAAGCCCCAGCGCCAGACCGATGGACAGCGCGCCCTTGATGTTGCCTACCAGGAACACGTGCTGCCAGCGCACCGGGATGGACTCCGCCGGCTTGAGCAGCCGCAGGAGCAGGAAGGGCAGGTAGATGGCCACCGCGCGCCCCACCACCACCGCCACCACCGCGATGCCCACGCCCGGCAGGTGCCCCTGGAGCGCCTCCGGCCGCGTGTCCAGGCCCACGGAGAGGAAGAGGAACGTGTTGACGCCGAAGGTGGCGTACTCCCAGAAGGAGTGGATGGCCACCTGGCTCTGCGGCGGCACCTCCCGCCGCAGCGTCACGCCCACCGCCAGCCCCGCCACCACCGCGGAGATGGCGCCGGACAGGTGCACCTCTTCCGCCATCAGGTAGGACGCCAGCGCCACCGCCGTCGTCACCATGATCTCCGCGAGCGGATCCTCCGCGCGCCGGATGACGAAGCCGCCCAGGAGGCCCAGCGCCAGCCCCACCACCGCGCCGCCCACCGAGGCGAGCAGCACGTGGCCGCTCAGGGACCCCAGCGAGGGCGCCAGGCCGCCCGCCACCACCGACGCGATGGCCGTGTACGCCACCAGCGCGGTGCCGTCGTTGAAGAGGCTCTCGCCCTGGATGATGCCCGCCAGCCGCCCGGGCACCGGCGCGCGACGGAAGGCGTAGAGGATGGACACCGTGTCCGTCACCGCGAGGATGGAGCCCAGCAGGAGCGCGGGCCCCCACGCCAGGTGCAGCATCCAGTGCAGCGCGGCGCCGGTGGCGCCGATGGCCAGGATCATCCCCAGGGTGGAGAGCAGGCCAATGGGGACCGCGCTCGCGCGGATGCCGTTGAGGTCCGCGGTGATGCCGCCCTCGAAGAGCAGGAGCGGCAGGCATATGAGGAACACCACCTGGGGGTTGAGCGGGGGCACCCCCGGCAGCAGGTGTGCGACGGAGATGAGCAGGCCACCAAGCACCAGCGCGACGTTGTACGGCACGCTGGCCCGCTTGGCGGCGATGGCGAGTGCGATGGCGGCCACCATCAGGCCGATGAGGATGGGTACTTCCAGCAGCACGTGGACTCCATCAGTGCCAGGGGAGGGCGCGAAGCTTTCCAGATTCACGCGGAGCGTGCACGGCCACCGTCCGCTTTTCGTCGCCCGCCCCGAGGCCCCGCCCGCCTGCCTTCCCTCCCTTGAAACACGCCCTGGCGGCGGGGCGTCCGCGTGGTACAGCAGCAGCCCTGATGAACTCCGGCTCGCTGGACCCCCTGGTGCTCTCTGTCACGGCCCTGCGCAAGAGGTATGGCGACCGGGCGGCCGTGGACGGCATCTCCTTCGACGTGCGCCGCCGCGAGATCGTGGGGCTCCTGGGCCCCAACGGCGCGGGCAAGAGCACCACCATCAACATGCTGCTGGGCGTGCTCCAGCCCACCTCCGGCACCATCCGCATCGAGGGCACGGACCTGGAGACCCAGCGGGTGAAGGCGCTGTCGTGCACCAACTTCGCCGCCGTCTACGCGCCCCTGCCCGGCAACCTCACCGTGGCCCAGAACCTGCGCGTCTTCGGCCTCATCTACGGCGTGAAGGGGCTGTCCGCCCGCATCGAGGCGCTGCTGGAGGAGTACGACCTGGAGCGCTTCCGCGACACCAAGTGCGGCGTGCTGTCCTCCGGCGAGCAGACGCGCGTGTCCCTGGCCAAGGCCATGCTCAACGAGCCCCGCCTGCTGCTGCTGGACGAGCCCACCGCGTCGCTGGATCCGGCCACCGCGCTGGACATCCGCACCCGCATCAAGGCCTTCGCCGCGAGGGGCGACAGCGGCGTGCTGTGGACGTCCCACAACATGTACGAGGTGGAGTCCGTCTGCGACCGCGTCCTCTTCCTGGCGCGCGGCCGGGTGCTGCTGGAGGGCGACCCGAAGACGCTGCCCCGCGAGCACGGCAGGTCCACGCTGGAGGAGCTGTTCATCGCGGTGGCCAACGAGCCGCTGTCGCTGGAGAGGAGCGAGGCGCCATGAACCTGAGCCACGTCGCGGGCATCGCGCTGCGCCAGTTCTATCTGTACAAGGGCAACTTCGCGCGCGTGGTGCCGCTGTTCGCGTGGGTGGCCATCGACATGGTGCTGTGGGGCTTCATGACCCGGTACCTCAACCAGGTCACCTCCTCCGGCTACGACTTCGTGCCCGCGCTGCTGGGCGCGGTGCTGCTCTGGGACTTCTTCGCGCGCGTGATGCAGGGGCTGACCACGGGCTTCTTCGAGGACGTCTGGTCGCGCAACTTCCTCAACGTCTTCGCCACGCCGCTCACGCTGCCGGAGTACGTGGGGGGCCTGGTGGTGACGAGCATCGTGACCAGCGCCATCGGCCTCGCCGTCATGCTCCTGATGTCCACGGCGGTGTTCGGCCTGTCCTTCGCGGCCTACGGGGCGATGTTCATCCCCTTCGTGATGGTGCTGTTCCTCTTCGGCATCGCGCTGGGCATCCTCAGCAGCGCGCTGGTGCTGCGGCTGGGCCCCGCGTCGGAGTGGTTCGTCTGGCCCATCCCCAGCCTGCTGTCCCCGTTCGTGGGCGTCTTCTACCCGCTGTCCACGCTGCCGGAGTGGATGCAGTGGGTCGCGAAGCTGCTGCCCCCGTCCTACGTCTTCGAGGGCGTGCGCACGCTGGTGGCCGGCGGCGAGTTCTCCGGCGCCACGCTCGGCTGGGGCTTCGCGCTGGCGCTGCTGGACATCGTGGTGGCCGGCTGGGTCTTCCAGCGCGTGTACCGCTACGCGGTGCGCACGGGCCTGCTGGCCCGCTACAGCGCGGAGAGCGTGAGCTAACGCCGGACGCGCAGGAGCAGGTCCTTCCGCGGGCCGCACTCGCCCCGGCCGTCGCAGTTGCTGGTGGTGACGTACAGGTGGCCGTCCGGGCCCATCAGCACGTCGCGCAGGCGGCCCCAGGTGTCTCGCAGGTACACCTCGTGCCGCGTCACGCGCCGGGGGTCCCGCGCGTCGAACTCCACCCGGTGCAGGTGCCGGGACTTGAGCGTGCCCACCAGCAGCGACCCCCGCCACTCCGGAATCGCGCTGCCCGTGTAGACGGCGGCGCCGCCCGGGGGCATGGCGTCGTCGAAGGTGAGCGACGGGGTGACGCGCCCGCTCCGCGTCTCGCACGAGTAGATGCCGGGCCAGCCCAGGTTGTCGCCCGCCTTCACCACGTTCACCTCGTCGTGGCCAAAGCGCATCGTCTCGCCGCTGGGGCCGTGGTCGGTGACGTACAGCGTGGTGGCGTCCCTCCAGTCAAAGCCTTGCGTGTTGCGCACGCCCAGGAGGAACGCGGGCGAATTCGGAAAGGGATTGTCCTGGGGCACCGCCCCGTCCGGCGTCAGCCGCAGCAGCTTGCCCGCGGGGCTGGCCGCGTCCTGGGACAGGTCCGGGTCGCGCGAGTCCCCCGTGCCCACGTACAGCATGCCGTCCGGTCCGAAGCGCAGCCGCCCGCCGTCGTGGTACTTCGCGGACGGGATGTTCGCGAAGATGACGCGCTCGAAGGTCGCGCTCGTGCCGTCCGGTGACAGCGTCCAGCGCTCCACCCGGTTCTGCGCCTTCCCGTCCGCCTGGGTGGTCACGTACAGGTAGAACTGGCGGTTCGTCGCGAAGTCCGGGGGCGCGGCGATGCCCAGCAGGCCGCCCTCGCCGTTCGCCGACAGGGGCAGCGTGGCCACGGGCGCGGGCCGCAGCTGGCCTCCTCGCAGGAGCCGCACGCGGCCCGGCCGCTCGGTGATGAGCGCGTCTCCGCCCGGCAGGAAGGCCACGCCCCAGGGGACCTCCAGCCCCTCGGCCACCACGTCCACGGTGATGGGCACGCCGCCGTCCGGCCCCCAGCCGTCCTCCACCAGGAGGCAGTCCGCGGGGGAGGCCGTCCCCTGCGCCTGGCTCTTGCGGCAGGCGGAGGCGGAGGCGGTGAGCACCACGAGGGCGGACAGGAGCAGGCGTCGGGAGCGCATGGGGACAATCTAGCGTTGGTGAACGCGGCCCACCGACCCGGAAGGGGGGCAGGCGAGCGCGCTCGCGACTGGAAGACGGTGCGGGATGGCGTTGTCCCGGCCCCTGTCGTGGGCACCTTGCTCGGGCGGGTTCAACGACACCAGGGCCCGGCGGGAGGCAATTCCATGGCGCGCATCGCGGTCATCGTGGCGAACGACTTCGAGGACTCCGAGTTCCAGGTCCCCTACGACAAGCTCAAGCAGGCGGGCCACGAGCCCGTCGTCATCGGCGTGGAGGCAGGCAAGACGCTCAAGGGAAAGAAGGGCGCGGAGCTCCGCGCGGAGAAGGCGGTGAAGGACGTGAAGGCCGCGGACTTCGCCGCGCTGCTGATTCCCGGCGGCTACTCGCCGGACCACCTGCGCATGGACATCGCCATGGTCGGCTTCGTGCGCGACTTCTTCAAGGCGGACAAGCCCATCGCCGCCGTGTGCCACGCGCCGTGGATGCTGGTGGAGGCGGACATCGCGGACGAGCGCACCGTCACCTCGTTCCCCTCCATCAAGACGGACCTCATCAACGCCGGCGCGCGCTGGGTGGACCGCCAGGTGGTGGAGGACGGCAACCTCATCACGTCCCGCAAGCCGGAGGACCTGGAGGCCTTCAGCGCCGCCCTGCTGCGCCAGCTGAAGGACGGCATCGCCCCACGTCTGGAGTCACCTCTGGCCCCCGAGGCCGCCGCGGATCGCGCACCCCCCGTGCACTGAGCCGCCAACAGGGCGGAACATGGTCTTACAGGACCTGGGTCCCTGGGGTGCCACGCGCGCCCCAGGGACTTTTGTCGTGGCCCGGCGGCGGACGCCGTGCTCCCTCCCTGCCCCCAGTCTCCAGGGGGAGGACATGGCGGGACGGCCTGCCCGCCTGCGGACGCATGGCGTTGTCGGGGCGCTGCGTCAGGCTTTTGTTGATCTGGAATTGTTCCGTTGTCTTTGGTTCTCCGATACAAGACACTCAGACGTTAGTACGGGGTTTCTCCAACCCCAGGGGAGTCATTTTATCCCTGAATTTTACAGTTGAGTTGCCATTGTGCAGCGGTGTTGTTTATTCTCCGGTCTGCATCGACCTCTCGACGGACCGTGCCCACACGGGCGGTCACTGTGGACGCTCTCCATGAATCCGGCTCCTCGAAACGTCGCGTCCCAGCCCCGTCAGGTAGTCCGCGCAGTGCTGAACGAGGCGCTGGAGAGCAAGCTGGGCGGTGAGGTGGTGGTGAAGTCCACCACGGTCTCCGGCCGCATCTTCGTGGTGGAGCGCAAGGTGGCGTGGACGGTGCTCACGGGCCCCGGCGCGCGCAGCTTCTCCACGGCGCTCATCGACGCGAACCTGGTGAGCCGCGACGACGTCGAGCAGGTGATGGCGGAGTGCCGCAAGAGCGGCGGCAACTTCTGCGAGACGCTGGTGGCGTGGGGCCTGGTGCCGCGCGACACGCTGCGAGACCTGCTGTGCCGCCATGTGGGCGCGCAGCTGGGGGTGCTCTTCGGGCTGACGGAGGCCCAGGCCCTCTTCGTGCCGCAGCCACGCTCCTACTCCAGCCAGCTGACGTTCGAGCTGGCGGAGCTGACAACCGAAGCAATGCCGACACAACCGGCCGTTCCGCAGTCGCAGTCCATCTCGGGTCCCCCCGTTCTACTGGAAGGTGAAGTCATGGCGAATGTGAAGCAGGCGCTGGAAGAAGCGATGAAGATTGAAGGGGCGTTCGCGGCTTGTCTTGTGGACGCGAACAGCGGGATGACGCTGGGGAGCCTCGGGGCCGCGGGGTTCAACGTCGACGCGGCGGCGGCGGGCAACACGGAGGTGGTGCGCGCGAAGATGAAGACGATGAAGGCCCTGGGCATCAAGGACCGCATCGAGGACATGCTCATCACCCTCGGCGAGCAGTACCACATCCTCCGGCCGCTCACGTCCCGCGAGGGGCTGTTCCTCTACATCGCGCTGCACCGCGCGAACTCGAACCTGGCGATGGCGCGCTTCCGGATGGCGGAGCTGGAGAAGAACATCCAGCTCTGAGGCTTCAGCGCCCTGGAGCAGGCCCATTCCGCCCGTCTCCCCGGAAGGGGAGACGGGCGGTGGCGTTTCAACGGCTCAGTGGTCGCCCGCGCGCTGCTCGCCGGCTTCCACGCGCAGGGCCAAGCGGTTGCCGCGCGGGGGGAGCGGGCAGGTGGCGAAGCGCGTGAAGGCGCACGGCGGATTGTAGGCGCGGTTGAAGTCCAGCACGACGCGCCCGTCCTTGTCCGGCAGCGGCGCGGAGAGGAAGCGGCCGGCGCCGTAGGTGGTGTCGCGGTTCGTCTCGTCGCCGAAGATGATGAACAGCTCGTCCGAGCCCTCCTCCGCCACGGGCATCAGGCGGTGCTCCTTGCCCGCCACCGTGAAGACGAGCGTGCCGGCGGACTTCATCTCCTCCGCGTACCCCAGCACCGTGGGCACGCTGAGCGTGCGAGGCTCTTCGTCCGGTACCAGCCGCGCCTCCACCTTCCACGCCTCGCTCGCCGGATACATCGGGATGCCGTGGAACTGCTTGCGCGCCGCGGCCTCCGAGTCCTTCACCCGCACGCCCAGCCGGTCCTTCCGGTGGATGACCTGAAAGCTCACGCTGCCCAGGCGCAACACATCCGGCGCTCCCGGGTCGTCTGTCTTCAGCGCGCCGCCCGTGAAGGGCTTGCCCTCCAGCGTGAAGGCCACGCCCTCCGCGGGCTGGAAGCTCACGGCGTCGCCGTGACGCACGAAGGTCCCCGCCCTGGCCGGCACCGGCGCGGGCAGGGGCACCGCGCTGTCGGGCGCGGAGCCGGCCGTCTGCTCGCCCTCCTTCAGCCACGTGAGCCCCACCAGCGTCAGCCAGCCGTCCGGCGACGTCAGGTGTCGCAGCCGCTCGGCCTGCCACGCCTGGGTAGCGGCGGCGAGGTCCTCCGCGGGGACCTTCGTCCGCGCCGTCTGCGCGGCGGGCCTGGGGAG
>JAFADT010000551.1 GCA_023424585.1 Pseudomonadota bacterium | reverse complement strand
CGCGGGGGCCGCGCCGGTGAAGGTGCGCGCCCTGACCGCGCCTTCGGGCTCCGCGCTGGAGGCGGTGATTCCCGTCCCGGGGACCCGCGGCGTGCAGGCCCTCTTCGACATGGGCGCGCACCCCGTGGGCGACGCCGGGTGCAGGGACGCCTCGGCCTCCAGCCCGTCCTTCACGGACCTCGTCTTCACGGTGGACCGAGCGGAGGGGCCTACTCCACCGAGAAGGTGACGCGGAGGTGCTGGGACAGGGGCGTGCCGTAGCGCGAGGGGGGCACGCGACGCACGGTCTTGTCGGTGTCCACGGTCCAGTCGGGGGCGCCCTGGTGGGGGCCCACGGCGGGCTCCTCGTCCAGCTCCGTGCCCACGTCCCACAGGTACACCTTGGACGTGACGTCGCCCGTCACCGGGGAGTGGGTCTTGTCGAACAGCGCGATGCCCTGCTCGTCGGTGCCGAAGAACCAGTCATTGGACTGGCCGAACATGGTCGCGAAGGACAGCCGGTCCGCGGGGCGCGCGGTCACGGTGAACTCGTAGGCGTGGCCCGGCAGGAGGGGGCCGGGCGTGGATGCGTCCACGGGCGTGGTGAAGATGCCCGACGCGCTCACGCCGGTGGGCGGCGTCGAGGCGAGCGCGCTGGCCAGCCGGGCGGTGTCGCCCGTCTCCGCGAGCGCCTCCAGCCCCTGACCCCGGTCCACCGCGCCCTCCGTGAAGAGCGGCGCGGCGGCGTTGTGCACGGCGAAGACGCCCGGGGACAGCGGCGTGGCCACGCCGTTGCGCGGCGTGAGCCACGTGTGGAGCGCGGTGGCGTCTCCGGTCTCCGCGAGCGCCTCCAGGCCCTGGCCCCGGTCCTCCTGGCCCTCGGTGAAGAGGGGCTCGTTGCCCGCGCCCACCACCCAGACGCCCGGGGAGATGCGGACGGGCTTGATGCCCTCGGAGGTGCTGAGGGTGCTGAGGTCATCGGAGACGTTGCTGATGCGCACCGTGAAGCGGTGCGTGGCCGCGTCGTGGGCCACCTGCACGCGGATCATCGACGCGAGCGGGGGCAGGTTGAACGTCTGGCCGCTGCTGAGCACGGGGCGCGCGCCCACGCGTCGCACCTGGGGCGTGAAGTCCTTGGGGCCCGGGCCGTCCGTGGCGGTCGCCTGCTTCGGGCCGGTGTGCGCGCCCACCGCGGGTTCTTCGTCCACCTCCGTGCCCGCGTCCCAGAGGATGACCTGCGAGGTGATGTCGCCGCTCAGCGGCTGGCCGTCGACGGAGTAGAGGGGGAGGCCTCGGGGCTCCGTGCCGAAGAACCAGTCGTTGGACGCCGCGAACATGGTGGCGAAGGAGAGCCGGTGGGTGAGGCCCGCGGTGAAGCTGAACTCGTAGCTCTCGCCCGGAGCGAGCGGGCCCGGCGAGGTGCCGCTCACCTTCGTGTCGAACCGGCCGGACTTGAAGTTCTGGAAGGGCGCCACGTTCTCGATGCGCACGCGGAAGCGCCGGGAGGACGGGTCGGTGTCGTCGCCGGAGCCGCAGGCGGACAGGGTGAACAGGCCCAGCGCGGCGCAGGCGGCGCTACCACGGAAGGAGCGGATGGACATGGGAGGAGTCTCCCCGGGCTTCGTGCAAATGCGAAGCCCGGCGGCGTGCCGCCCTCTACACGGTGGGGCGCCTGGCGGTGACGTCTGGCGCGGCCTCCGCGTGCGCGGAGGGGGGCCGGGCGTGGGCGCGAGGCAGGAGCGGCGTGAGGAACGCCGTCAGCGCCGCGAGGTTGCCGGGCCGGGACGCGTGTCCCACGTAGCCGTCCGGGCGCACCAGGATGAGCGCGGTTCTGCCCGGAGCCACGTCGTAGGCGCGGTGCGCGTGGCCATCCACGTCGAGCATGGCGTCGGAGAGGGGGGCCGCGCCCTTGCCGAGGACGTGGACGACGCGCACGGAGTCGCGGGCCCACGCCTCGACCTCCGAGTGCACGGGTCCAAAGGCGAGCAGCGTCCAGTGGGGGCCGCGAAACCTGTCCGACAGTCGGACAGGTTTGCCGTGAGCATCCACGCAGGGCGCGTCCGGGGCGCGGTCTCCCGCCTGCACGCGGGCCGTATCGCCGGGGACCTCCGGCGCGAGCGGGCCGCCGCGATAGCTCAAGCCCAGCTGTAGCAGCTCGTCGCCGCGGCGCATGGCCTTCATGCGCCCCTGTCGCATGCCGTCGAACAGCTTCGAGGACAGCCCCAGCACCCACGCCGCGATGGGCAACCGCTCCGCCTCGTAGGTGTCGAGCAGGGCGGGGGCCGCGCCCTGGAGCACGTGGCCCAGCTTCCAGCCCAGGTTGTAGGCGTCCTGCACGCCGGTGTTGAGCCCCTGGCCTCCGGTGGGCGGGTGCACGTGCGCGGCGTCGCCGGCGATGAAGACGCGGCCCACGCGGTAGCGATTCGCCATGCGCACGTTGGGGCGATACACCGACAGCCAGCTTGCGTCGTGCAGGCGCAGCCTCGCGCCAGGGCGGGCGCCTTCCTGGAGGCGCTGGTGGAGCGCGGCCTCGGTGAGCTCCGGGAGGGGGTCGCCGGGCTTCACCTGGAGGGCGAGCTGGAAGCGGTCCGTGCCGGGCAGCGGGCACAGCGCCACCATGCCGCCCTTCGCGAAGGGCCACACGTGCCAGTGCGTGCGCTCCAGGCCGTCCACGCGCACGTCGCCCACGACCATGCGCTCCTCTTCGAGGGTGACGCCGTGGAAGGTCAGGCCCAGCTCCTTGCGCACGCGGCTGTGCCCGCCATCCGCGCCGACGAGGTACTCCACACGGACCGCCTCCTCCACGCCGTCACGGGTGAGGGTGGCGGTGACGCAGGTGTCGTCCTGGGTGAAGCCGGTGAGGGTGGTGCCGAACTCCACCGTGACGCCCAGCGACGCCAGCCGTTCGCGCAGGATGCCCTCGGTGCGGGCCTGGGGCACGAGCCAGGGATTGGCGTGGGGCACGTCCGGGGTCGAGGCGCGGGGGGGCATCATGGTCCAGCGCCCCACGACGAAGCGTCGCCAGTGGAGGTGGAGGCGGGGATAGGCACTGCCCGCGGCGAGCACGGCCTCCAGCACGCCCAGGTCGTCCAGCACCTCCAGCGTGCGAGGCGAGAGCCCCTTGCCACGAGAGCCGGGGAAGGGGCGTGGAGCCGCGTCCACGATGCGAACGCGGATGCCCCGACGGGCGAGGTCGCAAGCGAGCGTCAGGCCGGTGGGGCCGGCGCCGATGACGAGCACCGGCAGGAAGGCATGGGACATGGAGGGTCTCCTGTCGCGGGGGCGCTGGTGGCCCGGGAGCGACGGAGACAAGAATGTAAGGGAGTGCTTATGTTGTCAGCTTGCGTTCCCGTCCCAGGAGCCCGGCATGCCGCGCGCGAAGCTTTCCCCTCGGAAGTTGCCCACGCAGGAGCGCTCGCGAGCCACGGTGGACGCGTTGGTCCAGGCGACTGCTGACGTTCTGGTGCGGGATGGCTCCGCGAAGCTGACGACGAACCGCATCGCGGAGCGGGCAGGCGTCAACGTGGCATCGCTGTACCAGTTCTTCCCCAACAAGGAGGCGCTGTTGGCGGAGGTGTCGCGCCGGCACGTGAAGGAGCAGCGCGCCGCCGCGCGAGAGGTGCTGGCGACGCGGAAGTTCGACACGTTGGAGGAGCTCATCCGGACATTGGTGGCGCTGGGCTTCGCGGCGCACGCGGTGAATCCGAAGCTGCACCACGCATTGACGGAGGAGCTGCCCGCGCGTCCGGCGAGGAAGTGGGACTCGGAGGACGCGCCCATGCTGGAGGCCCTGCGCCAGTTTCGCACGGACGTGCCGGACCCGGAGCTGGCGCTGTGGCTCATCGACACCGTGTCCCACGCGGTCATCCACCGCGCGGTGGTGGAGCGCCCCGAGTCCCTGTCCCAGGGGCTGCTCCAGGAGGAGCTGGTAACGCTCCTCCTGCGCTACGTGAAGCGGAGGTGACGAGTGTCAGACGCGTGAGTAGTCTTCACGCCTCATGACAGCAGTGAGGGGGATGTCACGAAGCTCTTGATCGACACGAATGTCTTGATTCCGCTGGAGCCCACGTCGCCCGAGCAGGTCGAGGCGTTGACGGAACCCGCAACCCGACTGGTGCGAGCCATTGAAGAGGCAGGTTATCAACTCTTCATCCATCCAGCCATGAAGGTAGATGTCGAGCGCGACCGCGATGAAGGGCGACGCCAGCTTCGTGAGTTGTTGCTCGGAAAATACCTCCCACTTCCCGCGCCGCCCCCCGTTCCCGCCAACTGGAACGAAATCCTGGGGAGTCCTGAACTCCACTCGAACGACTGGGTGGACCACCAGTTGCTCGCGGCCGTGCGCTCCAACGCCGCAGGTGTCCTGGTGACTGAAGACCTCCGCATCCACCGGAAGGCGAAGCGCATCGGGCTGAAGGAACGCGTTGTCACAGTCGGCGAAGCCCTCGCGATGTTGCAGAGCTTGCGGGAACAGTTCACCCGGCCTCCCCCCGCAGTGGAGTTCACGTTCGCGCATGACGTCGACGCGGACGATCCTTTCTTCGACAGCCTCCGAGGAGACTACCCCCCATTCGACACATGGTTCCGCAGATGCCAGATGGAACACCGGCGATGCTGGGTGGTGCGGGGGCAGGGGCGGCATCTGGCCGCGCTGTGCCTCATCAAGGAGGAGGATGGCGTCCTGGACTTCAAGGGACGTACCCTGAAGCTCTGTACGTTCAAAGTTGCACCCGAGCATCAGGGACGACGCTTGGGCGAGCTTCTGCTCAAGAGCGTCTTCGAGCACGTCTCGAAGAACGGGCACGTGTTCGTCTACGTGACGGCCTATGAGCGGCAGGGCGCGCTGATTGCCGTGTTCGAGGACTTCGGTTTCCAGGTAGAAGAGCGGACCGAGTCAGGTGAACTCGTCCTCGTCAAGCGGATGAGAGTAGAGGGCACGTCCGAAGCCCTGGCGCCACTCGACTTCCACGTGCGCCATGGACCTCCCGCGATGAGGTTCGACGTACCGTCCTTCATCATCCCCATCGAGCCCCGGTTCCATCACCTGCTCTTCCCGGACGCTGATTCACAGTTGTCACTGGAGCCCGGTATCCATCCCTTTGGGAACGGCTTGCGCAAGGCGTACCTGTGCCGGGCATTGATCCGGCAGATAGAGCCCGGTGCGGCCTTGCTCTTCTACCTGAGCCATTCCCGGAAGGCTGTGACGGTCGCGGGCGTCGCGGAGCAGACGCTGGTGTCCAGCGATGTTGATGAGATCGCCGCCACGGTGGGGAAACGGACGGTCTTCTCCCTTCGCGACATTCAGGCACTGTGCTCGAATGGCGAAGTGCTCGCCATCCTCTTCCGACAAGCGGCCATCCTGAAGGAGCCCATTCCTCTGGGTGATCTCGGTCGCCATGGAGTGCTCAACGGCCCTCCGCAGTCCATCACCACGGTGCAGCAGGGAGGGCGCGAATGGCTTCGCCAGCGGCTCGGGCTGTAGTCCTGCTGCCCATCCAACCCCGGTACGCAACGCCCATCCTGGAGGGAAGCAAGCGCGTTGAGTTCCGCAAGCGCGCCTTCCGCCGGGAGGTCTCACACGTCGTCGTCTACTCCTCCAGCCCGGTGAAGCAGGTCGTCGGCTTCTTCGACATCGCTGGAATCGACGAGGCTCCTCCCGAGCAACTCTGGCGCCGCTACTCGCGAGTGGGAGCCATCCTGAAGGAGGACTACGACCGGTACTTCTCGCGATGCGAGGGCGGCGTCGCGATCCAGGTGGGAAAGGTCCACGTCTTCGCGAGGCCCTTCCCGCTGGGGGACATTTCTCCAGAGCTGCGCGCGCCTCAGAGTTATGCCTACCTGAGCGAGTACGCGTTCACGAAGATTCGCGTCCGGCGGACGCTCGCCACCTGAAGTTCCACGAGCACCCCATCCGTCCACGAGCCGATGGGGTGCTTCAAGCGAGAAGCCAGGTGATGGTTCAGCGCCCGGACGCCTGCGCGTCCACGGCGGCCAGCTCGTCCTGGGTGAGCTTCACCTCCGCGCCCGCGACGTTCTCCTCCAGGTGCTTCACGGAGGACGTGCCCGGGATGGGCAGCATCACCGGCGAGCGCGCCAGCAGCCAGGCGAGGGCAATCTGCGCGGGCGTCGCGTGGTGCTTCTTCGCCACGGAGTCGAGCGTGCTCCCCGGCCTCGCCAGACCGCCCGTCGCCAGCGGGAACCATGGGATGAAGCCCAGGTTCTCCTTCTCGCAGTAGTCCAGCACCTTCTCGTGCACGCGGTCGGTCAGGTTGTAGCGGTTCTGCACCGACACGATGTCCACCACCTTGCGCGCCCGCTCGATCTCCGCCACCGACACCTCCGACAGGCCGATGTGGCGGATCTTCCCCTCCTGCTGCAGCGCCTTCAGCTCACCCAGCGACTCCTCCACCGGCACCTTCGGGTCGATGCGGTGCAGCTGGTACAGGTCGATGCGCTCCAGCTTCAGCCGGCGCAGCGACATCTCCAGCTCCTGGCGCAGATACTTGGGCGCGCCCACCGGGTGCCACTCGTTGGGCCCCGTGCGCACCAGGCCCGCCTTCGTCGCCACCACCACCCCCTTCGCGTAGGGGTGCAGGGCCTCCGCGATGAGCTCCTCGCTGTAGTAGGGGCCGTAGGAGTCCGCCGTGTCGATGAAGTCCACGCCCAGCTCCAGCGCGCGGCGCAGCACGCGCACCGCCTCCGCCCGGTCCTTGGGCGGACCCCAGATGCCCGGGCCGGTGAGCTGCATCGCGCCGTAGCCCAACCGGTGGACGGGCAGGTCCCCGCCCAGCTTGAAGGTGCCGCTCTTCTCCGCGGGTCGCGTCGAGGTTCCGCTCATGAGTGCTTCCTCCGTGCAGATGAATGCCCAACTGGATGCATGTGCGGGAAATGCGTTTCCCGCGGCTCAGGTCGCCCGGTACCGCCCGGCCAGGCTGTGGGTGGCCCCACGCAGCAGCCCCGCTTCGGCCTGCTCCAGGGCCACGAGCGCCTCCGCGGCCTCCAGCCCCGGGACGCAGACCGTCTCCCCGCGCTCCAGCGCGACGAGCGACGCGGTGACGACGTCCTCGGGCGACATGGTGCCGGGATAGCCGCCGTTGAACTCGGTGAAGGTCATGCCAGGGCAGACGACCTGCGCCACCACCGGCGAGCCGCGCAACTCGCCCGCGAGCGTGCGCGTGAAGTGGACGAGGAACGCCTTCGCGCCCGCGTAGGTGGCCCGGTAGGGCAGGGGACCTGGCGGCATCGCGCCGGAGAACGCGAGCAGGGAGGCGACGTTGATGACCGCGCCCCTCCCTCGCGCCAGCATGCCGGGCAGCGCCGCGCGCGTGGCCAGCATCGGCGCCATCATGTGCAGGTTCGCCAGCCCCTCCAGCGCCGCGGGCTCCACCTCCGCGAAGGGGCCATAGCCGCCCACGCCCGCGTTGTTGATGAGCAGGGTGAGGTCATCGCCCGCCGCGCGCCCGGCCACCCGCTGGAGGTCCGCGGGCACCGTGAGGTCCGCTCGCAGCACCTCCGCGCGGATGCCATGCGCCGCCGTCAGCTCCGCCGCCAGCGCCTTCAGCCGCTCCTCGCGCCGCGCGACCAGGACGAGGTCATACCCGAGCGCCGCCAGGCGTCGCGCGTACACCTCGCCAATTCCCGCGGACGTGCCCGTCACCAACGCTGTCCCTCGACTGCCTGCCATGCCTGCTCCTGGAAAGGTGAAGAGGGCGCGCCCGTCATCCCTGCACTGAATGCTGGAGATGGCGACTGCCGCCGCGAAGCGCAGGTCGTCGGGACCGCACCCTCGGCCGCTGGGTAACGAAGGGCGGCCAGCCGTGCAAGCAAGACGGCGCGCCCCCGGGAGTCAGAGGCCCGGGACCGAGGCCGTCCTCGCGCTCAGCCCGACGCCTTGACCGCCAGCTCCGGCGTGTCGCGGAACTGCTGGTGGTACAGCTCCGCGTAGAGGCCGCCCTTCGCGAGCAGCTCCTCGTGGTTGCCCCGCTCGACCACGCTGCCGTGCTCCAGCACCAGGATGAGGTCCGCGTGGCGGATGGTGTTGAGCCGGTGCGCGATGACGATGCTCGTGCGGCCCGACAGCAGCTGCCCCAGCGCCAGCTGGATGAGCGCCTCCGTGCGCGTGTCGATGTTCGCCGTCGCCTCGTCCAGGATGAGCACCCGCGGGTTGGCGATGACCGCGCGAGCGAACGCGAGCAGCTGCCGCTGCCCCTGGCTGAGCGTCGCGCCGCCCTCGCCCAGCACGGTGTCGTAGCCCTGCGGCAGCCGGGTGATGAAGTCGTGCGCGTGCACCGCCTTCGCCGCCGCCTCCACCTCCTCGCGGGTGGCGTCCGGCTTCCCGTAGCCGATGTTGTCCGCCACCTTCCCGCTGAAGAGGAACGGCTCCTGCAACACCATGGCCAGCTGCCGGCGCAGGCTCGCGCGCGTCACCTGGCGCACGTCCTCGCCGTCCACGCGCACCGCGCCCCCCGTGACGTCGTAGAAGCGCGGCACCAGGCTGGCCACCGTCGTCTTGCCCGCGCCCGTGCGCCCCACCAGCGCCAGCGTCTGGCCGGGCTCCAGCCGGAAGGACACGTCGCGCAGCACCGGCCGCGCGGCGTCGTAGCCGAAGGACACCCGGTCGAACACCACCTGGCCCGCGAGCGGCCCCAGCTCCACCGCGCCGGGCGCGTCCGGCGGCTCCGGCGCCTCGTCGAGGATGGCGAAGATGCGCTCCGCCCCCGCCAGCGCGGACTGCATCAGCGCGGCCACCGACGCGGCCAGCTGCACCGGCCGGAAGAACTGCTGCACGTAGATGAGGAACGCCGCCACGCCGCCCACCGTGAGCTGCCCGCTCAGCGCCAGCGCGCCGCCGTAGCCGATCACCAGCGCGGTGGACAGCGTGGAGAGCAGGTCGATGGCCGGCGAGAACGCGGACGTGATGCCCACCGCCGCCACGTTCGCGTCGCGGTTGGCCGCGTTGCGGTCGCGGAAGCGCTCGATGTTCTTCTCCGTGCGGTTGAACGCCTGCGCCTGCCGCACGCCTCCAAGCTCCTCCTGGAGGTTCGCCGTCACGTCGCCCACCGTCTGCCGCGTCTTGCGGTAGGCATTGCGCGCCCGCGACGCGAAGAACCACGTGGTGAGCAGGATGGCCGGGATGAGGGAGAAGCACGCCAGCGCCAGGCGCATGTTGAGCGCGAACATCGCGACGAGCACGCCCACCAGCCCCAGCACGGACCCCAGCAGCTGCGTCAGCCCCTGCGCGAAGAGCTGGTTGAGCGTGTCCACGTCGCTGAGCAGGCGGCTCATCAGGTCGCCCAGCGGCCGGCGGTCGAACCACGACAGCGGCAGCTGCTGGAGCCGCTCGAAGAGCCGCTGGCGCAGGTCCGACAGGACGTGCTGGCCCGTGTGGCCCACCCGCCACGTGTGCGCCCACTGCGACAGCGTGCCCACGGCGTAGACGGCGAACAGCACCGCCAGCGTCCGCACGAGCCCCCAGCCATCCCCCGCGCCGATGTCCCGGTCGATGGCCCGGCCTATCAGGTACGGCCCCAGCGCCTGGCACGCGGCGCCCACCAGGATGAAGCCCCACGCCGCGGTGAGCGCGCGCGCGTGCGGACGCAGCTCGCCCAGCAGCCTGCGCAGCACCTTGCCCTGCTGCCGCGCGCGGCCTCCCTCCAGCTCCGCCAGCGCCTCGATGCTGCCCGGCCGCCTCATGCCACCTCCTCCTGGCGCGGCGGCAGCAGCTGCGAGCCGAGGATGTCGTTGTAGAGCTCGCTGGTGGCCTTCAGCTCCTCGTGGCGCCCCTTCGCGGCGATGCGCCCCTCGTCCAACACCAGGATGACGTCCGCGTCCCGCACGGTGCTGATGCGCTGGGCGATGACGATGGCCGTCCGGCGCTTGTCCCGCATCAGCGCGTCCAGCGCGCCCTGGATGGCCGTCTCCGTGCGCGCGTCCACCGCGGACGTGCTGTCGTCCAGGATGAGCAGGCGCGGATCCGTGAGCAGCGCCCGCGCGATGGCCAGCCGCTGCCGCTGTCCGCCGGACAGCCCCACGCCGCGCTCGCCCACCACCGTGTCGTAGCCCTGGGGCAGCTCGCGGATGAACTCCGCCGCCTGGGCCGCCTCCGCCGCGGCCTCCACCTGGGCCTGGGTCGCCTCCGGACGCCCGTAGGCGATGTTCTCCCGCACCGTTCCGGAGAACAGCAGCGCGTCCTGCAGCACCACGCCCAGCTGCGAGCGCAGGCTCGCGAGCGTCACGTCCCGCACGTCGTGTCCGTCCAGCAGCACCGCGCCCCCCGTGACGTCGTAGAAGCGGGGCAGCAGGTTGATGAGCGTGCTCTTGCCGGAGCCGGTGGTGCCCAGCACCGCCACCAACTGCCCGGGCTCCAGCGTCACGCTCACGCCGCGCAGGATCTCGCGCTCGCTGCCCGCGTAGCGGAAGCGCACGTCGCGCAGCTCGATGCGGCCCTGCAGCGGGGGCAGCGGCACCGCGCCCGGGCGGTCCGCCACCTCCACCGCCGTGTCGAGCAGCTCGAAGAGGCGCTGCGCGGACGCGCTCGCCCGCGACATGCTGGCCGCGAAGAAGCCCAGCGTCATCAGGGGCATCAGCAGGATGGCCAGGTAGCTGTTGAAGGCCACCAGCTCCCCGATCGTCAGCCGCTGGTGGAAGATGCGCCAGCCGCCCACGCCCACCACCAGCAGCATGCCCAGGTTGGCGAAGAAGGTGACGAAGGGGAAGTTGCCGGCCAGCGCGTCCACCACCCGCAGGTTCTTCTCCTTCAGCTCCGCGTTGGTCTTCCCATAGCGCGCGAGCTCCCGCGCCTCGCCGGAGAAGGCGCGCACCACGCGCAGCCCGCGCAGGTCCTCCTGGAGCGTGGTGTTGAGCGTGCCCAGCAGCGCCTGCAGCTGGCCGAACAGCGGCCGCATCCGACGCATGAACCGGCGCAGCACCCACAGGATGGGCGGCACGGAGCTCAGCTCCGCCAGCGCCAGCACCGGATCCATGTAGACCAGCAGCCCCGCGCAGCCCACCAGCATCGCCGCCGCCGCAGCGAACTGCACGACGCCGCTGCCCACGAAGGTGCGCACCGCCTCCACGTCGCTCGTCAGCCGCGTGAGCAGCTGCCCCGTCTGCGCCTGGTCGTAGTAGCTGAAGGACAGCCGCTGGATGCGCGCGAAGAGCGCGTCGCGCAGGTCGAACGCCACGCCCTGCGACGCGCGCTCCGCCAGGTAGCCCTGCAGGAAGTTGAACAGGCCGCGCCCCAGCGCGATGGCGATCAGACCCCCCACCGCCAGCCACACGGAGCGCTGCTCCCCGCGCGCGAGCCCCTGGTCGATGGCGATGCGGATCATCTGCGGCGCGCCCAGGTTCGCCACGGACACGAGCAGCAGCGACAGCAGCGCCCCCAGCGTCTCCAGGCGATAGCGGCGCAGATAGCCCAGGGCCCGGAGGATGGGCGGGCGGCCAGCTGCGGGGGGCTCGGACATGCTCACGTAGGACCTGGATCTCCGCCTCCCCGCCCGGGAAGGCGCACGCATGATGGGCGCCCCCCCGCGCCGCTTCAAGCGCGACGCGCGGTGCGAGACGGCGGTTGCGCGCCGCGCCACGGTCCGTTACGTCGGCCGCCTTTCCTCCCGCTTCGTCACGAGGTGCGCGTCATGGAGTACCGGCAGCTGGGTGGTTCTGGTTTCAAGGTCCCCGTCCTCAGCCTGGGCACGGGCACGTTCGGTGGCTCGGGTGAGTTCTTCAAGGGCTTCGGCTCCAGCGACGTGAAGGAGGCCACGCGGCTCGTGGACATCGCGCTGGACGCGGGCGTGAACATGTTCGACTCCGCGGACGGCTACTCCGGCGGGCTCGCGGAGGAGCTCCTGGGCAGGGCGCTGGAGGGGCGGCGCGACAAGGCCATCCTCTCCACCAAGGCCACCTTCCGCGCGGGCCAGGGGCCCAACGACGTGGGCTCCTCGCGCTTCCACCTCACGCGCGCCGTGGACGCGGCGCTGCGCCGGCTGAAGACTGACTACATCGACCTCTTCCAGCTCCACGGCTTCGACGCGATGACGCCCGTGGAGGAGGTCCTCAACACGCTGGACGGCTTCGTGCGCGCGGGGAAGGTCCGCTACATCGGCTGCTCCAACTTCTCCGGCTGGCACCTGATGAAGTCGCTGGCCGTGTCGGAGCGCTACAACCTGGCGCGCTACGTGGCCCACCAGGCGTACTACTCGCTCGTGGGCCGCGACTACGAGTGGGAGCTGATGCCGCTCGCGCTGGACCAGAAGGTGGGCGCGGTGGTGTGGAGCCCGCTGGGCTGGGGCCGCCTCACCGGCAAGCTGCGCCGGGGCGCGCCGAAGCCGGAGCTGAGCCGCCTCAACAACCCCGCCACCGCCGCCGGCGGCCCGCAGGTGCCGGAGGATCACCTCTTCCGGGTCGTGGACGCGCTCGACGCCGTGGCGGAGGAGACCGGGAAGACGGTGCCGCAGGTGGCGCTCAACTGGGTGCTCCAGCGGCCCAGCGTGTCCAACGTCATCATCGGCGCGCGCACGGAGGAGCAGCTGCGCCAGAACCTGGGCGCCATCGGGTGGAACCTCACGCCCGCACAGGTGGCCACGCTGGACGCCGCCAGCACCGTGCCCTGGCCGTACCCGTACTTCCACCAGCGGCAGTTCGCCGAGCGCAACCCGTTCCCCGTGACGTGAGCGGGGCGTGACGCGGGCCACCCTGGCGGAGCCGTGAAAAACAAAAGGCCCGGACGG
This sequence comes from Pseudomonadota bacterium, assembly GCA_023424585.1. Lineage (GTDB taxonomy): Bacteria > Myxococcota > Myxococcia > Myxococcales > Myxococcaceae > Corallococcus. Next base: position 3,261 of record JAFADT010000551.1, on the reverse strand, counting down.
GAGCGGGGGCTCCCATCCGGGCCTGGAACCTCAGGGGATTACTTGGTCACGCCGACGGCGGTCCAGGCCTCGGCGACCTTCTTCGCCTCGGTGGAGTCCTTGCCGTACAGGTCCGTGGCGGCCTTGATGGTGGCGGCGCGGGCCTCGGAGAAGTTCGTCTGCGGCGTCATGTACGTGGTGAGCGCGCGGCCGAAGATCTTCAGGCTCTTCTCCATGCCGATGCCGTCCTTCACCTCGATGCCGGAGGTGCGGTTCTTGCCGCCCTCGGTGAGCAGGTAGAAGGCGTTGTTCGCGATGCCGCTGGACCCGTGGACCTCCGTCATCTTCGGGTAGTTCTTGTAGTTGTCGATGGAGTAGCCGTCCGACGTCGGGTCGTTCATGTAGCGGAGGGCGTCCGTGTTGTCGCCGTTCGTCGGCGTCCACGCGTCCTCGCCCACCGACCAGTCGAACTTCACGCCCTGGTTCTTCTGGCTCACGTACCACTCGACGCCCGTGCCCATGATGTCGCTGAAGGACTCGTTGAGGCCGCCGGACTCGCCCTCGTACTCCAGGCCCGCGGTGCGCTCCGTGAGGCCGTGGCTGATCTCGTGGCCCGCGATGTCCAGCGTGGTGAGCGGGCCGGAGTCGCGGCCGTCGCCGTCGCCGTACTGCATCTTCTCGCCGTCCCAGAACGCGTTCACCAGGTTCACGTCGGTGTGCACGTAGGAGATGAGCTTCTCGCCCTTGCCGTCGATGGAGTCGCGGCCGAGGATGTCCTTGTAGAAGTCGTAGGTCATCTCCGCGCCGTAGTGCGCGTCCACCGCCGCGGCGGCGCGCGACGGGTCGGTCTTCTCACCCCAGACGTCGTTGTTGTCGGTGATGGCCGTGGTGCCGGACGCCTGCTCGCGGTTCTTCGCGTCGTACGTCACGATGCCCTTGCCGCGGGTCTTGTCCTCCAGCGAGTACGTGCCGTCCTTGTTCTTCGTGGTCTGGATGTCGACCTTGCCGCTGTACATCGTCTGGTCGTCCGCCACGCGGCCCGTGTCCGTGCCCGCGCCCGGCGTGGCGGGCTTGGAGGGCGTCTGGGCCGCGGCGGCCCCGCCCGTGTGGGCGGCGTGCGCGGCGCCGCCGGTGCAGCACGCGCGGATGGTGTTGTACTGCTTGACGGACTCGCCGGTGTTCGCGTCGATGAAGTAGTTCATCGAGCGCGGGTCCTTCCCGTTGGACAGCGACGTGTCGGTGAGCGTCACGTGGAAGGCGGCGTGGTACTGGCCGTCCTGGCCCTTCACGATGACCTTCTCCGAGGTGGGGGCCTTGGACGTCTCGCCGTTGAAGTCCTTCTGCGCGATGGCCAGCGCGTCCTTCGCCGTCAGCTTCGTGGGCGCCTTGCCCAGGCCCGCCGGGATGTTGGACACGTTGCCCGTCAGGCTGTCGAACTGCCCCTTCGCGTCCAGGTGGCCGATGATCTGCTCACCGGCGACCTTCACGCCCTCGTGCATGCGGTCCATGCGCACGTGCGTCATGCCCAGCTGGTCGCGCTCCACCGTGCGCGGCGAGAACGACGTGCCGCCCGTGATGCCGGTCAGCTGCGGGTTCTTCTGGTTCACGTACGCCACCGTCTGCTGCACGGCCTGCTGCGCCTGGGGGCTGGAGAGGTCCACCGGCCCCGGCGTCAGCTTCTGGCCCACGCCGTTCAGCGCCACCGTGGCCTTCGCCTTGGAGGGCGCGCCCGCGCTGAAGCTGGACTGCGAGCTCATGCCCACCGGGCCCTGGGGCTTCACGGTGTTCACCGGCTTCGTGTCGGTGCGGGTCTGGGGGGCGACAACGGGCTTCGAAAGGTCGGTGCGCAGGGCCATGGGGGGAGTGCTTTCCGGGGCAGGTGAAGCGGACAAATTGATTCTCGTGTCAGCCAGTCCGTTGTTGCGTGTGCGTGCTTGCTTACACGGTCATGAGTGGGTCCAACCTCATGAATTCAAAAGGTGAAGTGTTCGTCCTACATGAGCCCCGGAAACACATTCCGACCGGTAGGTCGGCAGGTGCGCCGGGTTGTATTTCCGTTCATTTTCACTCCGCCTGCGCACGCTCGTCCACTCACACCCCGTGTCTGGAAGCTTGACCGCCTACTCCCTTTGCGGGTAATGAAATTGATAGTGATTATCAACTTCAACTTGGCTCGAGCCAACAGGAAGGTCGGAGGAACACACCGTGGCGCGTGAACTGGGACCGCGAGGGAAGATGTGTCGGCGGTTGGGCATCCCGCTGTCGCGCATCAGCGCGAAGGACCCTGACAAGGACCCGGTGCTGCGCCGGCCGTATCCGCCGGGCCAGCATGGGGCGACGGCGCGCGTGTCGGTGAGCGACTTCGCGCAGCGGCTACGGGAGAAGCAGAAGCTGAAGCTGTACTACGGCCTGCTGGAGAAGCAGTGCCGCAGCGCCTTCCTGGAGGCGCGCAAGGCCCCGGGCAACACGGGCAAAGTGCTGCTGCAGCTCCTGGAGAGCCGGCTGGACGCGCTGGTGCTGCGCGCGGGGCTGGCCACGAGCATCCGGCAGGCGCGGCAGTTCGTGCGCCACGGCTACTTCCAGGTGAACGGCAAGCGCGCGGACATCCCGAGCATCCGGCTCAAGCCGGGCCACGAGGTGCGCTTCTTCCCCGCGCACCTGAAGCTCGCGGTGGTGCAGGAGGCCTTCGGCCGGATGAAGTCCCGGCAGGTGCCGGCGTATGTGCAGGTCCTGGGCGAAGGGGAGGGCATGCGCTACGTGCGGCTGCCCGAGCGCGAGGAGATCCCCGTGGACGTGAACGAGCCGTTCATCGTCGAGTACTACGCGCAGCGCAGCTGACCGCCGTCCCCGCGCCGCCCGCCTGCCCTGCATGCGGGCGGGCAGGGGCGGAATCCGGCGCTCGCGCACCCCATCTTCTTCCTCGGGGGAGGTTCACGAGAGGAAGGAGCAGGGATGCGCGGGGACGGAGGCGACACGGCGGCGCAAGGGTGGGTGGCCCCGCGGGGGCGGGCGGCGCGGGGACACCTGCCCCGCCACGTCGCGGGCCTCTTCCGCTTCCAGCCGGGCCGGCCCGCCATCGCCGCGGGGCTGCGCACGGGGCTGGCGCTGGGCGTGCCGCTGCTGATCTCCGCGCTGCTGGGCAACCCGGCGGCGTCGTGGGCGGGCATGGCGGGCCTCTTCGTCGCGCTGGTGGACAAGGGCGGGCCGTATCGCACTCGCGCGCGGGCCATGGGGGCCATGACGGTGCTGGGCGCGGGGGTGGGGCTCATCGTCGCGCTGCCC
>JAFADT010000509.1 GCA_023424585.1 Pseudomonadota bacterium | reverse complement strand
GCTCAACGTGCCCTTCGCGCTGATGGGCGGCGTGTTCGGCCTGTACTGGGCGGGCATGCCGCTGAGCGTGGCGGCGGCGGTGGGCTTCATCGCGCTCATCGGTCAGGCGGCGCTCAACGGCGTGCTGGTGATGAGCGCCATCGCGGAGCGCCGCGAGGCCGGCGAGTCCCTGGACGACGCCATCCTCCACGGCAGCCGCGAGCGCCTGCGCCCGGTGCTGATGACCGCGGCGCTGGCGGCGCTGGGCCTGGTGCCGGCGTGCTTGAGCAACGGCATCGGCTCGGAGATGCAGAAGCCCCTGGCCATCGTCATCGTGTCCGGGACCCTCTCCGCGTGCGCGCTGACGCTGGTGCTCCTGCCGGTGCTCTTCCGCATCTCCGCCCGCTTCACGGAGCAGGTCGTGGACCGGATGCCGCCGCAGCTGCTGCGCGTGGTGCCGGGAGCGAAGAACCTCCGCAAGGCAGGCTGATTGAGCTTCCCTTGCGAGGCCGGGGCAGGCAGGAACAGGCCCATGGCGACCTGGATGAGTGGAGTCTGCGAGACCAACGGCATCAGCCTCCACTACCTCCGGACCGGAGGCGCCAACCCTCCCGTCGTGCTGCTCCATGGGCTGATGGGGAGCGCCGCCTGCTGGACTCCCGTGGCGCGCATGCTCGAAGGTGAGTTCGACGTCGTCATGCCCGACGCCAGAGGGCACGGCGGTTCGAGCACGCCGCGCCACGGCTACCGGTACGACGATCACGCGAGCGACGTCGAGGGCCTCATCCGGGGCCTGGAGCTCTCGAGTCCGGTGCTGCTGGGCCACTCGATGGGCGGCATGACCGCCGCGGTGGTGGCGAGTCGAGGGGCAGCGGGCCTGCGCGGCGTCATCCTGGTCGACCCGACGTTCTTGAGCCCCGAGCGCCAACGCGAGGTGCACGCCAGCGACGTCGCTGAACAACACCGCCGGGCGCTCGGCTTGAGCAGGTCCGACCTCGTCGCGCAGGCCCTGGCCCGACACCCGCATCGCCCGCCCGAGATCATCGAGCTCCAGGCCGAGGCGCGACTGGAGACCCGCCTGGAGGCCTTCGACGTCCTCACGCCGCCCAACCCCGGGTACCGCGACGTGGTGCGCGCGATGGACGTCCCGCTCCTCCTCGTCATTGGGGACAGCAGCCCCGTCGTCACGCTGGAGATGGCAACGGAGCTGCGGGGCCTCAACCCGCGCGTGCGCATCGAGCAGGTACGGGACGCCGGCCACGGCCTCCCGTTTGACCAGCCCGAGCGCCTGGCGGAGCGGGTCGCGTCGTTCCTGCGTGAGCTGGCCTAGGGAGCCTTCCCGGCGATGAAGTCCTTCAAGTCGTCGGGGAGCGGCGACGCGAAGGTGACGGTCTCCCCGGTGCCCGGGTGCGGGAACGTGATGCGCTCCGCGTGGAGCGCGTGGCGGGGCAGCCGCAGCCGGGCCCACGCCTCCGGCTCCAGCGCGTGCTTGCTGAAGCGGTCGAAGTACCCGGGGTCCGGCCCGTACATCTTGTCCCCCACCAGCGGGAAGCCCGCCTCGCGCAGGTGGACGCGGATCTGATGCTGCCGCCCCGTCTCCGGGAAGCAGCGCAGCAGCGCGAACGGCGCGCCGTCATGCGTGAAGCGCTGAAGCACCTGGAAGCGGGTCCGGCTGGGCTTGCCCACCACCGGGTCGATGCGCACGGCGATGCGGATCAGGTCCGTCCCCTCCGCGATGGGCGCGTCCACGACGAAGGTGTCCTCGGCGGGCTGGCCCTCGCACAGCGCCAGGTACTCCTTGTGCACGTCGCGCGACAGGAACAGCCCCCCCAGCACACGGCAGGACTCGGTGGTGCGGCCGCACACCACCAGCCCGCTCGTCTCGCGGTCCAGCCGGTGCACGGGCTCCGCGAAGCGCTCCCCGAAGCGCTCGCGCAGGAGCGTCACCAGCGTGCCCTTGTGGTAACGCGCGGTGGGGTGGATGGGCAGCCCCGCAGGCTTGTCCAACACCAGCAGCCAGTCATCCGAGAAGACCACGGGCAGCGCGGTGGGCGTCGCGGGCTCCTGGCTCGCGGGGCGGCGGATCCGGAAGGTGAGCCCCGGGTACACGGGCGTGGAGGGCTTGAGCCGGTACTCGTCGCACAGCACGCCGCGCAGGATGATGCCGCGCACGCGCTCCAGGTCCATGCGGCGGATCTTCTCGCAGAGGTAGCGGTCCAGCCGCCACCCCGCGTAGTTCGGCTCCACGACGAACGGGATGTCGACGTAGCCGTCGGGCAGGTCCGGAGCAGGAGCGAGAGCGGCGTCGTCACGCATGGCGGACCCGACGCTCTACCACGCTTTGAAACACGAAGGCCGCCCGGCCCCCGCGCGCGAAGACGCGAGCACCCGGCGGCCTGGCTGCTTCACGGACGCGTCCGGCTCACCCGAAGGCGCGCTTCGTCTGCACGCCCAGGAAGCGCGCGTACAGGTCCGCGATGCGCTCGCCCGTGCGGCCGTCCCACAGCTCCGGCACCCGGCCCTTCTTGAAGTTCCCGGACAGCACGCGGTTCGCGGCCTCGCGGATGCGCGCGGGGTCGGTGCCCACCACCTCGTTGGAGCCCACCTCCACGGTGATGGGACGCTCGGTCTGCTCGCGCATGGTGAGGCACGGCACGTTCAGCGCCGTGGTCTCCTCCTGGAGGCCCCCCGAGTCCGTCATCACCAGCTTCGCCTGCGACGTCACGGACAGGAACTCCAGGTAGCCCATGGGGTCCACCAACTTGAGCCCCGGCGTCTGCTCCAACTGTTCGCCCAGCCCCTGCTCGGCGATCATCTTCCGGGTGCGCGGGTGCACCGGGAACACGACGGGCAGCTGCTTCGCTACATCCATCAGCACGCCCAGCAGGCCCGACAGCAGCTTCGGGTTGTCCACGTTGGACGGGCGGTGCAGCGTCGCCACCACGTAGCCCTTCGGCGTCAGGCCCAGGTGCTTCAGCGTGGGCAGCTGGTCGGCCCTCTCCTTGGACGACAGGAGCGAGTCGATCATCACGTTGCCCACCAGGTGGATGTGCTTCGGGTCGATGCCCTCCCTCAGCAGGTTCGCGTCCGCGTCGCGCGACGGCGTGAGCAGCAGGTCGGAGAGCCGGTCGGTGACGACGCGGTTGATCTCCTCCGGCTGGTGCCGCTCGAAGCTGCGCAGCCCCGCCTCCACGTGGGCCAGCGGAATCGCCAGCTTGGACGTGACGAGCGCCGCGGCGATGGTGCTGTTCACGTCGCCCACCACGGAGACCAGGTCCGGCTTCTCCTGGAGGAAGACCTTCTCCAGCTCCACCATCATCTTCGCCGTCTGCTCGGCGTGGCTCCCGGAGCCGATGCCCAGGTGGATTTCAGGCGGAGGCAGCCCCAGGTCAGCGAAGAAGACGTCGCTCATCTTCGCGTCGTAGTGCTGGCCGGTGTGGATGACGAGCTGCCGCAGGGACGCGCGCGCGGAGATGGCCCGATGGATGGGTGCCACCTTCATGAAATTGGGGCGCGCGCCAACGATGTGGATGACCTTCTTCATGTCGCCCGGAAGCTAGGCATGGCACGGATTCTGGCCAGTGGTGGGAGCCCGGCAGCCCCCTCCCGGTCGCGGCGGGACGTCCTGAATCTGATAGATGCCGCCCCATGCCCGCCTCCCACACCGTGGCCGTCATCCCCGCCCGCCATGCCAGCACCCGCTTCCCTGGCAAGCCGCTCGCTCTCATCGCCGGCACCCCCATGGTCGAGCACGTCTGGCGCCGCTGTCAGGAGGCCCACGCCTTCGACGAGGTGTGGGTGGCCACGGATGACGCGCGGATCCGCGACGTCGTGGAGGGCTTCGGCGGCAAGGCGGTGATGACCAGCCCCGCCTGCCCCACCGGCACGGACCGCATCGCGGAGGTCGCCCGCGCCCGCCCGGACGTGGAGGTGTGGGTGAACGTGCAGGGGGACGAGCCGCTCGTGGACCCCGCCGCCCTCAAGGTGCTGTCGGACCTCTTCCAGGACGAGTCCGTCCACATGGGCACGCTGGTGCGCCCCCTGGACGCGGAGGAGGTGGACAACCCCAACGTGGTGAAGGCCGTGCTCGCCCTCAACGGCGACGCGCTCTACTTCAGCCGCGCCGCGGTGCCGCACGCCCGCGACCCCGGCACGGCCGTGCGCCGCTGGGCCCACCTGGGCCTCTATGGCTACCGGCGCGACACGCTGCTCCAGCTCGCCTCGCTCAGCCCCACCCCGCTGGAGGAGGCGGAGAAGCTGGAGCAGCTGCGCGCCCTGGAGCACGGCCTGCGCATCCGCTGCGCCAGCGTGTCCTGGCGCACCGTGGCGGTGGACGTGCCGGAGGACGTGGCCCGCGTGGAGGCCGTGCTGCGCCAGCGCGGCTGACCGGGCTCAGATGACCGGCAGCTCGCCCGGGTCGTCGCCCCTGGGGAAGGCCTCGTCGATGCGCTGGAGCTCCTCCTTCGTGAGCTTCAGCGAGGCCGCGCCCGCGTTGTCGCGCACGTGCGCCACGTCGCTCGCCTTGGGGATGGCGAACACCGACGGCCGGCGCACGAGGAACTGGAGCGCCACCTGGAAGGGCGTCGCGCCGTGCGCCTCCGCGATGGACGCCAGCACCTTGCCGCCCGCGCTGGTGGGCGAGGGGAACTGCCCGTTGCCGAACGGGCTGTAGGCCACCACCGCCACGCCCTGCGCCTCGCACCACGGGATGACCGCGTGCTCGATGGCGCGCTCCTCCAGGTGGTACAGCACCTGGTTGCACGCGATGCGCCCCTTGCCCGCGAGGGCCTGCACCTCCTCCAGGTCCTCCACCCCGAAGTTGCTCACGCCCCAGGAGCGGATCTTCCCCGCCTTCACCAGCGCCTCGAAGGCCGCCACCGTGCCCTCCAGCGGGTGCGCCCCGGGCCAGTGCAACAGGTAGCAGTCCAGCCGGTCCGTGCCGAGCCGCCTCAGGCTGCGCTCACAGGCGGCCACCGTGCCCTCCCGCGTCGCGTTGGAGGGCATCACCTTGGAGACGAGGAACACCTCGTCGCGCCGGCCCTCGATGGCCTTCGCCACCAGCGCCTCCTCCACCCGCCCCTGCCCGTAGAGCTCCGCGGTGTCCAGGTGCGTGAGCCCCAGGTCCAACCCGGCGCGCAGGGCCTGGACGACGGACTTCGGGTCGTCCCCCTCCATCTGCCAGGTGCCCTGTCCGATGACGGGCACCGCCACCCCGGTGTTGCCAAAGACGCGCGTCTCCATGGCCCCTCCTCACGTGGAACGGCCCTGGAATACCACCCAGGCCTCCCGCCTGCATCCCGGCCCTGCGGACGCGGTCCGGGCTGCACGTCCCGCGACAGTCCGGTAGGCTCCGCCGGTGCCTCCCTCCGTCACCGCTCCGACACGTCAACGTGCCTCCGGGGTCACCATCCGCCGCCTGCTGGCGCTGGCCCGCCCTGAACTGGGCACGCTGCTGTTCGCCACCGTCTTCCTGTTCATCAGCAGCGCCGCCAGCCTAGTCTACCCCCAGGGCGTCCGGATCCTCGTCGACGAGGCCCTCAACGCGAAGAACCGCGACCTCATCGACAAGGCCGCGCTCGTCATGCTGGCCGTCTTCCTGGTCCAGGGCGTGGCCACCGCCCTGCGCTTCTATCTCTTCGCCGCCGCCGGCGAGCGCGTGGTCATGCGCCTGCGCCATGACTTCTTCCGCAGCCTCATGAACCAGGAGGTGGCCTTCTTCGACACGCACCGCACCGGAGAGCTCACCAGCCGGCTCGCCTCCGACACCACCGTGCTCCAGAACACGGTGAGCGTGAACATCTCCCAGGGGCTGCGCAACGCGGTGCAGGTCCTGGGCGGCATCGTGCTGCTCTTCTACACCTCGCCCTCGCTCACCTTCCTGATGCTCGCCATCGTCCCGGTCGTCGCCGTGGGCGGCATGGTCTACGGCCGGCGCGTGCGCGGGCTGTCGCGCAACGTGCAGGACGCGCTCGCCAAGGCCAGCGAGGTCGCCGAGGAGAGCCTGTCCGGCATGCGCACCGTGCGCTCCTTCGCGGCGGAGGCGTCCGAGGTCGCGCGCTACGGCAGCACCGTGCGCCACGCCTATGAGGTCGCCCGCCACCGCGCGCGCCAGTCCGCCGCCTTCATGGGCGGCGCCTCCAGCGCGGGCTACATCGCCGCGGTGGTGGTGTTCTGGTACGGCGGCCGGCTGGTGGTGGACGGCGAGCTCTCCGTGGGCGCCCTCACCTCGTTCCTCATCTACACGATGCTCGTGGCCGTCTCCCTGGGCTCCCTGGCGGACCTCTGGGCGGACTTCATGCGCGCCTCCGGCGCCGCCGAGCGCGTCTTCGAGCTGATGGACCGCCCGCCCGCCATCCCCACCAACGAGGGCGAGCGCCCCGCCACCGTCGAAGGCCGCGTGGAGCTGCGCGGCGTGCACTTCGCCTACCCCACGCGCCCGGACGTGCCGGTGCTCCAGGGCATCGACCTCACCGTCAACGCCGGCGAGGTCGTCGCCGTGGTGGGCTCCTCCGGCGCCGGCAAGTCCACGCTCGCCGCCCTCCTGTCCCGCTTCTATGATCCGCTCCAGGGCCAGCTGCTCCTGGACGACCGCCCCCTGAAGTCCCTGGACCCGGACTGGCTGCGGCGCCACGTGGGCATGGTCGCCCAGGAGCCCCTGCTCTTCTCCTGCTCCATCGCGGACAACATCCGCTACGGCCGCCCGGACGCCACCGACGCGCAGGTCGAGGCCGCCGCCCGGGCCGCGAACGCCCACGACTTCATCCAGCGCTTCCCGGACGGCTACCGCACGGAGGTGGGCGAGCGCGGCGTGCAGCTCTCCGGCGGCCAGAAGCAGCGCGTGGCCATCGCGCGGGCCGTGCTCAAGGACCCGCGCATCCTCATCCTGGACGAGGCCACCTCCGCCCTGGATTCAGAGAGCGAGCACCTGGTGAAGGACGCCCTGGACCGGCTGATGCAGGGCCGCACCACGCTCATCATCGCCCACCGCCTGTCCACCGTGGCCAACGCCCAGCGCGTGCTGGTGATGGAGCACGGCCGCGTGGTGCAGAGCGGCACCCACTCCGCCCTCATGACGCAGGACGGCCTCTACCGCCGCCTCGTGGAGCGCCAGGTCGTCGCCGCCTGAACGCTCGTTCCCTGGACAGGCCGCACCTGTCCCCCGGGTTCCATGGCGCGAAATGAAGGCGCGCATTATCTCTGCTGCCGCAAGAAAGGAGGTGATGCCTTGAACGACAGCATGATCAAGGCGTCTGCCTCCGTCGCGGTGGCCTGCTAGCGCAGGGCCACCCGGCGGAAAGCCGACGCTCGCGGTAACGAGTCGCCCCCGTCCTTGCCGACGGGGGCGACTTTTTTCGTCCCCGACCCACCGGGAATGTCCTGTCCACCCACCGGTTCGAGGCCGCCGGGGGGAAGCGCCATCCACGACCGTCGGGGTCGCCTGCCGGAGAACTGCCGTGTCCATCACGCCATGCCCCATCCCGCTGCCTTCCGCCCTCCGTGATGAAGAGACGGTGGACGACCAGCGCAATCTTTTTTGTCCCAACTACGACGCCTGCCTGCACCAGGTCGTGAAGAAAGGCTGGGAGGGCTGGAGTTGCCGGGGGTGTGACCTGCGCCACTTCCGCGTGGGCCAGCCCACCGCCCAGCAGTTCGCGGTCGCCCGCCCTGGCGGTTGGGACGCGCAGTGAAGGGCTGAGCTCGCGGGGCGGGACCAGCCGGCCGTCCGTGCGTCAGAGAATATTTGACGCCCCCTGGCCCTCTTGGCAGGAAGGGACATGCGCTCCAAGAAAACCAAGTTCATCTTCGTGACGGGCGGCGTGGTCAGCTCGCTGGGGAAGGGACTGGCCTCCGCATCCATTGGCGCCCTCCTCGAGAACCGCGGGCTGGACATCACCCTCATCAAGCTGGATCCGTACATCAACGTGGATCCGGGCACGATGAGCCCCTTCCAGCACGGCGAGGTCTTCGTCACCGAGGACGGTGGCGAGACCGACATGGACCTGGGCCACTACGAGCGGTTCACCCACGCCCGGATGAGCCGCCTCAACAACTTCACCTCCGGCCGCATCTACAACGCGGTCATCACCAAGGAGCGCCGGGGGGAGTACCTGGGCAAGACCGTCCAGGTGATTCCGCACATCACGGACGAGATCAAGGCCAGCATCCGCCAGGCCGCCCAGGACGTGGACGTCGTCATCGTGGAGGTCGGCGGCACGGTGGGCGACATCGAGTCCCTGCCCTTCCTCGAGGCCATCCGCCAGATGCGCTACGACGTGGGCAGCCAGAACGCCGTCTACATCCACCTGACGCTGCTGCCGTACATCGGCGCCGCGGGTGAGGTGAAGACCAAGCCCACGCAGCACTCGGTGATGAAGCTGCGAGAGATCGGCATCCAGCCGGACTTCCTCCTGTGCCGGACGGACCGGGAGATCTCTCGCGAGCTGAAGGACAAGATCGCCATGTTCTGCAACGTGGACAACGGCAACGTGTTCACGTCCCCGGACGTGCGCAGCATCTACGAGCTGCCCCTGGAGCTGCACCGCCAGGGCCTGGATGAGCGGCTGGCGGAGGTGCTCAACATCTGGAGCCGCGCGCCCCACCTGGAGAAGTGGGAGACCATCACCCGGAAGATCTACGAGCCCGCGCGCGGCGAGGTCACCGTCGCCATCGTGGGCAAGTACGTGAACCTCACGGAGAGCTACAAGAGCCTCAACGAGTCCCTGCTCCACGGCGGCATCGCCAACGACGTGCGCGTGAAGCTGCGCTTCGTGGACAGCCAGGACGTGGAGGCGCAGGGGACGGAGAAGATGCTCGCGGGCGTGGACGCGGTGCTCGTGCCCGGCGGCTTCGGCGTGCGCGGCACGGAGGGGAAGATCGCCGCGGTCCGCTACGCGCGTGAGAACAAGCTCCCCTTCTTCGGCATCTGCCTGGGCCTCCAGATGGCCGTGGTGGAGTTCAGCCGCACCGTGCTGGGCCTCAAGGGCGCCAACAGCCTGGAGTTCGACGAGCACACCGCCCACCCCGTGGTGACGCTCATGGAGAGCCAGGTGAAGGTGCAGGACAAGGGCGGCACCATGCGCCTGGGCAGCTATGCGTGCGCGCTCAAGCCCGGCACCGTCGCGCACAGGCTCTACGGCCAGGACGCCATCCAGGAGCGCCACCGCCACCGCTACGAGGTCAACAACGCCTACCGCGGCCGCCTCCAGGAGGCCGGGCTGGTCATCTCCGGCCACAACCCGGAGCTGAACCTGGTGGAGATGATCGAGCTGACGGACCACCCGTACTTCGTCGGCTGCCAGTTCCACCCCGAGTTCAAGAGCAAGCCCTTCGCCCCCCACCCCCTCTTCTCCGGCTTCATCGGCGCGGCGCTCGCCCAGCGCGACGCCGCCCAGGGCCAGGCCCCGGTGCGCTCGTGAGCAACGCCCCCTCCATCGAGCTGTGCGGCCACAAGGTCGGCCCCGGCCAGCGCCTCTTCGTCATCGCCGGCCCGGACAGCATCGAGTCCGAGGAGATGGCCCTGCGCCACGCCCACCTCCTCAAGGGCATCACCGCCCGGCTCGGCGTCCCGTATGCCTTCAAATGTTCCTATGACAAGGCCAACCGGACGAGCGGCAAGTCGTTCCGTGGCCCGGGTTTGAAGGAAGGTCTGAGAATCCTGGACCGCGTGCGACGGGAGGTGGGAGTGCCCGTTCTCACGGACGTCCATGAAACCAGCCACGTCGGGCCTGCCGCTGAAGTCGTGGATATCATCCAGATACCGGCGTTCCTCTGCCGGCAGACGGACCTCGTGGAGGCAGTGGCCCGCTCGGGCAAGGGGGTGAACTTGAAGAAGGGACAGTTCGTGGCCCCCAAGGACATCGTCCACTCGGCCCGGAAGGCCGTGGAGGCGGGCAACCCCAACGTGCTCGTCACCGAGCGGGGCTCCTCCTTCGGCTACAACAACCTCGTCGTGGACATGCGCGGCTTCGCCCAGATGCGCGAGGCCGGCCTCGTGGTCTGCATGGACGCGACCCACGCGGTGCAGCTGCCCAGCTCCAGCGACGGCAAGACGGGCGGGGAGCGACGATTCGTCTCGCTGCTTGCCCGCAGCGCCGCCGCCGCCGGGATTGACGCTTTATTCACAGAAGTCCACGAAGACCCCGACCGTGCCCTGTGTGACGGTCCGTGCTCGCTCAATCCACAGATGTTCGAGGACGTGGTACGAGATGTGCTCAGCATCCGCCGCGCGCTGGGTCACGAAGCCAGTTGATGGACGCGAAAGGTGAGGAGGCCATGCAGCCGGAAGCGCCTTCCAAGCCGGGCAAGGAAGAGCTGACGTCCCGTGCGTCGCGCGTGCGGTTGCTCGTGTTCGACGTGGATGGCGTCCTCACCGACGGCGCCCTGTACTACGGCGACACCGGCGAGGTGATGAAGCGCTTCAACGTGAAGGACGGCCATGCGCTCGTCATGGCCCGGCTGGTGGGCCTGCCCGCCGCCATCCTCACCGCGCGCTCGTCCCGCATCGTCGAGGCGCGGGGCCGGGAGCTGGGCCTCGCCGCCATCTTCCAGGGCCGCAAGCAGAAGGGCCCCGCCCTCCTGGAATTACTCGCCCAACTCCAAATCCCCGCAAACGAGTGCGCGTACATGGGAGACGACCTCAACGACCTGGACCCCATGTCACTCTCTGGGCTTTCGGCCTGTCCGGCGGATGCTGTTCCTGAGGTGCGCCAGGAAGCGGACTTCGTTACGACGAACGTGGGCGGTCACGGAGCCGCCCGTGAGCTTGTGGAGCTGTGCCTCCGTGCCAGTGGCCGTTGGGAAGACGCCGTGGGTCTGATGAGAAGCACAGAGAAACGCAGCACGTCGTAGGGTGGGTTGATCAAACCCCGCATTCAAGGTAGGTGTTTATTTCCATGGCTAGTGGAACGATGCAGTCCGAGGGGAGTACGGCGATGACGGACCAGCTCTACACGACGCACGACATCAGTCGGTTGCTTCAGGTGGACCCGTCGACGGTGAGCAAGTGGATTGACCGCGGCATCCTGATGGCGTTCCGCACGCCGGGTGGCCACCGCCGGGTGCGTTCGACGGACCTGCGCACCTTCCTGGTCACCCACCAGATGCCCGTGCCCGAGGAGCTGGGCAGCAGCACGGTGCGCCTGCTCGTCGTGGACGACGAGCGCCCGGTGCTGGACGCCATCAAGCGCGCGTTCAAGCCGCACGCGAACCAGGTGGAGCTCCAGACGACCACGAGCGGCGTGGAGGCCCTGCTGCTGGTGTCGGAGCAGAAGCCGCACGGGATGATCATCGACCTCAACATGCCGGACATCGACGGCATCGAGGTCTGCAAGCGCATCCGCGCGCGCAAGCAGATGGAGGGCGTGCGCCTCATCACCATGACGAGCAATCACACGCCCGACGTGGTGGAGCAGTCCAAGCAGGCCGGCGCGGTGGCGTGCCTGGCCAAGCCGCTGGACGTGACGCAGGTGATGGAGCTGTTCCGGGTGCCGCTGGCGCTCAACACCAGCGCTGCTCGCAAGTGAGGGGACGGGGGCTTCCGCCGGCCACCGCGGAAGCCCTCGGGTCGCAAGGCTGCTTGCGGGAGTCGCCGCGCCTCGCGGTCGCGAGGGCAGCGGCCTCCCTGACGGGGTGTTGCCGCATGGGCATCAACCCTGGACCTTCACCTCGACGACGCGGGGCTTGGTCTCCTCGCGGCGCGGCAGGGTGAGGGTGAGCACGCCATTGTCGTAGCGGGCCTCCACGCGGGCCGAGTCCACCGTCTCCGGCAGGCGGAACTGGCGCGCGTACACGCCCGGGGCGCGCTCCTGGCGCCGCAGGGTGCTGCCCTCCGGCAGCGCGTCCTCCTTGCGCTCGGAGCGCACGGTCAGCACGCCGTCTTCCACCTTCACCTGGATGGCCTTGGCGTCGTGGCCCGGCAGGTCCACGCGCAGCGTGATGCCGGACTCGGCCTCCACGATGTCCGCCGCGGGCGTGACGGTGCGCTCGGCGTCGTTGCGGACGCCCGGCGAGGCCAGCTCGCGGAAGAGGAAGTCGAAGTCGCGCAGCAGCGGGTGGGCAACGGCGGCGTTGTTGAAGGGGTGGCGAGCGTTCAGCATGGTCTTCTCCTGTTCGTGTCGCCCTCGCGGACGCACGGTGTGCGGGTTCACGGTCGTTGTTGAATCGGGCGGCCGGGACCTCGTCTCCGAGGGCGCCCGGCAGCGCCTCACAAGACTCAAGAGAACCATGCTTCGGGACGTGTCAAGGAACGGCCCCGGCCGCCCTCGCGCCGCCCAGCGCGCCCCCGCGCCCGCCCGCCTGCCCTCCTGCCAGCGGGCCACCGCCCGGGCGGTCAGTCGTCGTCGCGGCCCAGGGCGACGACGGGGCCGTCCTCGTCCCGGGTGACGCGCACCTGCCAGGGGCGGCAGCAGACGGGGCAGTCCTCCACGTAGGACTCGGAGGAGGCGCCCAGCGAGTCCACGTCGACTTCGACCTCCTCACCGCAGTACGGGCACATCTGGGTGGCGGCGTCCGCGAACGGCTGCATGGTCCAGGCCTCCTTGCCCTCAAGGCATGTTCATCGACGTGGACTGAGCGTCCGCGCCATCAGACGCTAGAATCCCCATCCCATGGCTCCCCCTTCCCGGAATCGCATCGCGGACATCCTCGTCAAGGCGCGCGTCATCGACGAGCTGCAGCTACGCAGCGCGCTCGCGTCGTTGGACCAGTGGGGCGGGCGCGTGTCGCGCGTCGTCGCGGACCTGGGGCTGGCGTCCGAGGAGACCATCACCCAGGCCATCTGCCAGGGCCTGGGAATGCCGCGCGTGCAGCTGGGCAACCTGACGAAGGACTCGGCCGCGCTCACGCGCGTGGACGTGGGCCTGGCGGAGCAGAAGGGCATCTTCCCCGTGCAGCTCAAGGACAACGGGAAGACGCTGGTGCTGGCCATGGCCGACCCCACCGACCTGGCCACGTTGGATCAGGTCGCGGCGCGCAGCCGCGCCCGCGTGGTCCCCATGGTGGCGGGCGACCGTGAAATCGAGCACGCCATCCTGCGCCACTACCGCGGCCAGGAGCCCGTGGAGAAGAAGCGCTTCAAGCCCGACACGGCGAAGCAGCAGGACGCGGGGGAGCTCCCGGAGGAGGAGGAGTTCAAGGTCGTGGACATGAGCGGCAAGACGGTCGTCAAGCGCATCAGCGACATCGTCGACCCGAACGCCGCGCCGCCCGCCGCCCCGCCCCCCGCCGCGCGCGCGGCCCCCGCG
>JAFADT010000320.1 GCA_023424585.1 Pseudomonadota bacterium | reverse complement strand
CCTGGGCCTGTGGGCGGTGATGACCTGGCTGATGATTCCCTTCGCGTCGCCG
Source organism: Pseudomonadota bacterium (assembly GCA_023424585.1). Taxonomy (GTDB): domain Bacteria; phylum Myxococcota; class Myxococcia; order Myxococcales; family Myxococcaceae; genus Corallococcus. Next base: position 3,940 of record JAFADT010000320.1, on the reverse strand, counting down.
CCGCTCTCGCGCGAGGCCCCCTCCGCGCTGCTGTTCCTCCTGCACCTCGCGTTCGGCGCCGCGCTCGGCACGGTGCCCGCCGCGCGCGCCGTCTTCACCCGCGCGGACCGGCTGCGCCGTCAGCTCCAGCGCGCGAGGGCCGCGCCGCCCTGACGCTCACGGCTCCCGGGGGCCCGCGGGCTCTGGCGGCCTCGCGCTCCTCGGGTCCTCCAGCGCCCCCGGCAGGGCCTCCACCGGGAAGGGCCCCGGCGGAATGGCGGGCCGGAAGCGCGTGCGCGTCTCCAGCACGCACACCGTCAGCAGCACCGCCACGAACACCACCGACGTCACCAGCACCAGCCCGTTGCTCGTCCGCTGCTCGCGCAGGTGCATGTAGAACAGGGCGATCAAGAGCCCCTTCGCCCCCGCGATGAGCAGCGCCACCGGCAGCGACCACGCGCCGTGAGGCAGCGTGTGCAGCCCGTACGTCAGCGCCGTCAGCGCGAGCAGCACCCCGCCCACGACCAGCACGCCGCCCACCCCCAGCTGGCGCCCCGGCTTCTCCACCGCGTCCTCGGCCACGGGCCCGCTCCTCATGACAGGTACAGGATGGGATAGACGAACAGCCAGATGACATCCACCAGGTGCCAGTACATCCCGCCCAGCTCCACCGGCGTGGCGTACGTCGCGCCGAACGCCCCCGCCGCGGACCGCACGCCCAGCACCGTCAGCACGCTCACGCCCACCGTCACGTGCAGCGCGTGGAAGCCCGTCAGCAGGTAGTACAGCGTGAAGAAGAGGCCCGCGCCCACGCGCGGCACCTCCGTGAACCGGTACGCCTCGCCGGGCAGCCCGCCGTCCGCCACGTGGTGCGCGTACTCCACGCCCTTCACCCCCAGGAACACCACGCCCAGCAGCGCCGCCGCCAGCAGCAGCGCCCCGCCCAGCCCCGGCCGGTCCTCCCGCACCGCGTGCACCGCGAGCGCCACCACGATGCTGCTCGTCACCAGCACGAACGTGTTCAGCGTGCCCAGCCCCACCTCCATCTCGAGCTGCGCGGCGCGGAACGCCTCCGGGTACACCGAGCGATACACGCCATAGGCCGTGAACAGCCCCGCGAACAGCAGCACCTCCGTCGCGATGAAGACCCACATGCCCAGGTACGACGCCTGCTTGCGCGCGTCCTCGGAACCCCAGTGCTCCGTCACGGCCTCAGGCGGCATGCGGCACCTCCTCCCGCGCGTACTCGTGCGGTCCCCGGGGGTACTCGGGCGTCGTGGTGAAGTTGTGCGTGGGCGGCGGAGACGCGCTCCGCCACTCGAAGCCCTCGCTGCCCCAGGGGTTGTCTCCCGCGACCGCGCCGTAGCGGAGGCTCCACGCCAGGTACCCCGCGATGACCACGAACCCGAACGCCAGCAGGGACGCGCCCGCCGTGGACGCCACGTGCAGCGGCTGGAAGTGCGGCGGGTAGTCCGCGTACCGCCGGGGCATCCCCAGGTTCCCCAGGAGGAACTGCGGCACGAACGTGGCGATGAAGCCGAAGATGATCAGCACCGCCGCGCCGTTGGCCAGCTTCGCGGGGAAGCGCCTCCCGAACATCTTCGGGAACCAGTAGTGCAGCGCCGCCAGGAACGCCATCACCGTCGCCCCCACCATGATGAAGTGGAAGTGCGCCACCACCGAGTACGTGTCGTGCCAGTGCAGGTTCAGCGACGTGGTCGCGTACGCCACGCCAATCATCCCCCCGAAGAAGAGGAAGAACATGAACCCCAGCGTGTAGAGGAGCGGCGACTCCATGGCGATGGAGCCCCTGTAGAGCGTGCCCAGCCAGGAGAAGATCTTGATGGCCGTGAAGATGGCCACCAGCATCGACATGGCGCCGAACGCGCCGGAGCCGAAGGTGGACTGGCCGGACGCGAACATGTGGTGGCCCCAGGTGAAGAACCCCACGAACGCGATGCCCAGCGTGGAGTACACGATCATCCGGTAGCTGAAGGCGTTCTTGCGGCTGAAGGCGGACACCGCCTCGCTGATGACGCCCATGGACGGCAGCACCATGATGTAGACGGCCGGGTGGCTGTAGAACCAGAACAGGTGCTGGAAGAGGATCGGATCGCCCCCGCGCGCGGGGTCGAAGATGCCCACGCCCACCACCCGCTCCAGCGCCACCAGCAGCAGCACCATGCCCAGCACCGGCGTGGCCAGCACCTGGATGATGGACGTGCCGTAGACGGCCCAGACGAACAGCGGCACCTTCATCCACGTGAGGCCCGGCGCGCGCAGCGTGTGCACCGTGGCGATGAAGTTGAGCCCGGTGAGGATGGTGGAGAACCCGATGATGAACACGCCCACCAGCACCGGCAGCACCGCCGTGCCCGTGGTGGTGCTGTAGGGCGTGTAGAAGGTCCAGCCCGTGTCCGCGCCGCCCTCGAACATGCCCCACAGCGCGACGCTGGCGCCCAGCACGTAGAGGTACACGGACGCCAGGTTGAGCCGGGGGAAGGCCACGTCCCTGGCGCCAATCATCAGCGGCACCAGGAAGTTGCCGAAGGCGGACGGGATGGCCGGGATCATGAACAGCCACACCATGGTGACGCCGTGGAGCGTGAACATCCGGTTGTACGCCAGGTGCCCCATGAGGGTGCGGCCGGGCGTGAGCAGCTCGATGCGCAGCGCCAGCGCGAACAGACCGCCCACGAAGAAGAAGAAGAGCGTCAGCCCGAGGAACATCACCCCGATGCGCTTGTGGTCATGCGTCGTGAGCCACGACCACAGGGTGCGCCCGTCCGTCAGGTAGGACTCAGCGGCCGGTGGGGACATAGACGGGCTCCTCGGCCGCGGTGACACCCGGGCGCATGGGACGCAGGGACTTGATGAACTCCACGAGCGCGCCGGTGTCCTCCGCGCTCAGCCGGCCGTGGTAGCCCGGCATCACGGGCGCGTAGCCGGCCACCACCTTCGCCAGCGGATCCATCATGGACTCGGTGAGGTACGCCTCGTCCGCGAGCACGGCGCCGCCGCCCTCCAGCGGCTCCCTCCGGCCATACAACCCCAGCCACGTGGGGCCGATGTGCGGCGCGCCCGTCACCGTGTGGCATTGCAAGCAGCCCTGCGCGGCGGCGACGCGCTCTCCCCGGACGGCCATGGGCTCCGGGGTGCGGGCGCCGGGCAGCGCGGCCACGGGGAGGTTGCGGCGCTGCGCGTCCCGCCACGCCTCGAAGTCCGCGGGCGGCAGCACCAGCACCTCGCCGCGCATCACCGAGTGGTCCAGCCCGCAGTACTCCGCGCACAGCACCTGATGGCGGCCGGGCCTCGGCGCCTCGAACCAGAGGTCGGTGTAGCGGCCGGGCACCGCGTCGCGCTTCATGCGAAAGTCCGGCACGTAGAAGGAGTGGATGACGTCGCGCGAGGTGAGCAGCAGCCGCACGGGCCGGCCCGCGGGCACCACCAGCGTGTCGATGGCGCTGGGGCCGCCGGGATAGGTGAACTTCCACATCCACTGCTTGCCGGTGACGTACACGTCCAGCGAGTCCTGGGGCGGGCTCATCACCCAGACGAACTGCTTGAAGCCCAGGACGAACCAGAGCAGGAACAGCGACAGCGGCACGCCGATGAACAGCCCCTCCATCCACGGGGCCGCCACCACGCGCGGCGTGGGGTCCGACGCCGTGCGCCGGTGGTAGCGCACGAGGAAGGAGAGGCCGACGGCGCCAATGCCCACCGCCACCGCGAGCGTGGTGAGGAGCAGGACGAAGTGCAGGTGGTCCACCTTCACGGCAAAGGTGGAGCCCTGCTCCGGGAGGAAGAACAGGCGGCGCAGCAGCTCGTTCATCGCGCGCCCCCCTCGGACCCGGAGAGCAGCTGCCGCATGGCCGCGTCGATGGGCTGGTGGATGACGCCCGCGTCCACGTCCACCCAGCCGTAGCCCTCCAGCCGCTCGCGCTGCCGGGCCTTCAGCGCG
>JAFADT010000480.1 GCA_023424585.1 Pseudomonadota bacterium | reverse complement strand
GAACTGGCGGAGGACGGGCTCCAGCACGGCCTGGCGCAGGTGGAGGAAGCCCAGGCCCTCCTGACGCCTCAGCGCGTCCAGGGCCTGCGGGGTGAGGCCGTGGCTGTGGAGAAGCTCTTCGGCCGGTGGCGGCTGCGCTTCGAGCAGTTGGATGAAGGAGCGCCCCGGCACCTGGGGGTGGAAGAGGAAGTTGAAGGTCCCATCCATCACGCGGCGGGCCGTCCGACGGTCCAGGCTCCTCGGCGCGGTCCACCACACGCCCTCCGGGGGGAGGATGGGCTGGAAGCCCTCGCCCAGCTGCTCCAGCAGCTCCGTGGGGTCCAGCACCGCGCCCGTCAGCAGGTCCCGCGGCTGGAGGGACAGCATCGCGATGCGCAGGACCAGCGGGGGGCGCGCGGTGGAGTTGGGGATGACCGGCATGCCCGTCTCCATCCACCAGCGGATGAGCGGCGGCGGCACCTGGCCCAGCAGCGCCTGGAGGGAGCGCTCCTCATCGGAGCGGATCGCCGCGAAGAGCTGGAGGGCCTCGGCGGGCTTCAGCTCCCATCCGCCAAAGACGATGTGGCGCCAGAACCAGCGGGACAGCAGCTCCCGCGAGCGGGGTGACGGTTCGGGGTGCAGTTGGAAGAACCGCGTCAGCAGGACCAGCGAGCTCTCCGGCGCGGGCAGCAGCGTGAGGTGCGGGATGAACGCGTCGCGCTTGAGGAACACGATGGCGTCCCGGAGCGCCCGGTCCGTGCGGCGGACCGTCTCCGTGAGCTCGTCGTCCGGGCTGAGCTGTTCCTGGTAGCCCCGCGTGAAGTCCAGGCCGCGCACGGCCAGCACGGCCCTGAGCAGCAGCGACTCCGGGATGCTCCCGAAGCCCAGCTCCCGCAGCCCTTGCGTCACCGACTCCAGGCTGAGCGAGCGCGAGCCCACGTACAGCGCGTTGAAGACCTCCTCATCCGTGAGCGGGCGGCCGGCGGTGTTGAGGCGCTTGAAGATGACGCGGAGGACCTTCTCGTCCGCCGTGTCCACGACGTAGGCGGGCACCTGGTACTCGCGGATGGCCTTGCCCAGGCGGATGGCGGCGCGCAGGTGCTCCGGGTGCGCTTCACGGGCCGGGTAGCGATTGAGCCAGTGGAGCAGCGACTCGCTGTCCAGCACTTCATTCATCGGCAGCCAGTGCGGTGGCGCCGTGCCCTCCGCGGGAGGCGCATGCAGCTCCTCCGTCTCCAGGTCGAAGTACAGGTGGAAGTCGTCGCGGCCCGCCTCGTCGCCATAGGACGGATGCAGCAGGACGCCCACGAGCGCCGTCACGCGCTGCTGGCCGTCCACGGCCCACAGGCCCTGGCTGGTGGAGGGCGCGTCGATGCGCACGGGGCCGAAGCTGACGTTGGCGGCGGGGGCTTCCCGGCGCCAGAACAGCAGCGTCCCGATGGGATAGCCCCGGTACACGCTGTCCAGCAGGTCGCGCACGTCGTCCGCGGTCCACCGCAGGGGGCGCTGGAAGTCGGGGATGCGCACCTCGCCGCGCCGCACGCGGTCGAGCAGGTCCTCGATGCTGAACGACTTGGTCTCCGGTCGCCGCGTCAGGGGAGCGGGCATCGCGAGCCTCCTGCCCCGGGTCTGTAACCCGAAGCTCGGGAACCCGCCACCTGCACCGTGGAGCCGCGTCGCTTTGGCGGCAACACCACCCGCCCCAGCGGCCCCCCGTCACGGTGGACGGCACGCGACCGCCCTGCCCCACCGCCGTGACGTCCAGGACAGCCAGCTTCCGCGAGTCCCTGCGTATTGCACAGCGAGTCACCATCACACCCAGCGAGGGGGATTCCTGCATGCATCGCAACCAGCACGCCCGGTGGATCCGGGCGCTCACGGCCGTGGCCTGCCTTGGCACCGCCTGCCATCCGGAAGAGGCCGCCGAACCCATCACTCCACCCACAACCGCGCGCTCCGGCGTCGGCTCCGCGTGGGTCCGCATTGGACCCAGGGCCGAGCCGCGCGAGGTGAAGTACAAGGCCGTCAACGGCCTGGCCCTCTTCGAGGGCGACATCATCCTGGGCACCGTCGAGGACGTGGAGCGCGAGTCCCCGAAGGTGAAGGCCCAGGCCGCCAACCGAGTCTCCGCGGAGAGCGTCCAGGTCACCGGCAGCAGCAAGCGCTGGCCCAACGGCGTCGTCCCGTACGTCCACGTCTACGGCTCGCTGGACGACAACTACGTCATCAACGACGCCATCCGGCACTGGCAGCAAAGGACGGGCCTTCGCTTCGAGCCCATCTCCGCCACCACGCCCTCCTCCGTCGACCATGTCTACTTCGTGAAGGGCGTGGGGTGCTCGTCCTCCGTGGGACGCCAGGGCGGCCGGCAGTTCGTCGTCCTGGAGGGAGGGTGTGGCCTGAGCGGAGTCATCCACGAGCTGGGTCACGCCATCGGCTTCTGGCACGAGCAGAGCCGCGAGGATCGAGACACCTTCGTGGAGATCCTCTGGAACAACATCCAGTCCGGTGAGGCATACAACTTCGAGAAGCACGTCAGCGACGGCGACGACTTCGGGCCCTATGACTTCGGGTCCATCATGCACTACGGCGCTACGGCGTTCGGCAAGCCCGACCCCGTCACCGGCAACCCCATGCAGACCATCCGGACCCGGGGCGGTGAGTCCATTGGCCAGCGCGACAGCCTGAGCGTGGGAGACATCGCCTCCGCCGCGGCGATGTACCCCGGCACGATGGAGGGCCACTTCGAGGAGATCTCCTCCACCGGCTTCGTGAGCGGCTGGGCGTTCGACACGGCCTCGCCGAGCGTCTCCACGGAAGTGCACTACTACATCGACGGCCCCACCGGCTCCGGCGCGTTCGGAGCGTCCGCGCCCGCGAACCTCCCGCGCCCGGATGTCAACGCCGCCTTCGACAAGGTCGAAGGCAACCACGGGTTCTCCTTCCCCGTGCCCGCGTACTTCCGAGACGGCCAGGACCACACGCTGTACGTCTACGGCATCGACGTGCAGGGCCTGAACAACCCGCTGCTCGCGGGCTCGCCGCGCACCTTCAACCTGCCGGGTGCGTTCGGCAAGCTCGACGGCATCTCCAACGACGGCACGGTCACGGGCTGGGCGCTGGACCTGGACTCGCCGTCGACCTCCATCACGGTCTCCTACTCCATCGACGGCAACCCGGCGTCCGTGACCAGCGTGGTGGCGAACCTCTACCGCGCCGACGTGAAGAGCACCTACCCCATGGCTTCCGGCGCGAACGGCTTCTCGTTCCGCATCCCTGAGCTCTATGTGGATGGCCAGGACCACACGCTGCGCGTCTTCGCGCTGGATCAGCAGGGCCGACACAGCCCGCTGCTCGTCAACGCGCCCAAGACGTTCCGGCTGGCCATGCCCTCTGTCTACAAGGCCGGCGTCTTCGCGGGCACGGGCAGCGCGGACCAGGTCATCGCCATCACCGGGTCCGGCTACGGTCCGCGGGTGTACGTCTCCGGCTACGTCAACGCCACCAACTTCCCCAACATCCACTACGAGGAGGCGTGGAGCGCTTCGACCCTGCTCGACGGCTGGCACAACCCCAGCGACATCAAGCTCGCGGGGGACTTCCGGGGCCTCGGCTATGACCAGATGCTCTTCATCAACACCAGCGGCGTGGGCGGCCGGGTGATCATCACCGACTACCGCGACGGCGCCGTCCCCGCGGAGGTGCGCTACCACGAGTCCTGGGGCCAGAGCGGCGTGCTCAACGGCTGGCACGACCCGGAGGACCTCCAGCTCACGGGGGACTTCCTGAACCGGGGCCATGACCAGGTGTTGTTCTTCAATCGCTCCGGCACGGGCGGGCGCGTGATGATCAGCGACTTCAGCGACGGCGCCGTCCCCGCGGAGGCCGGCTACCACGAGGCCTGGGGCACCCCGAACTCCTTCGAGGACTGCTCCGACCCGGACGACAAGCTCTACGTGGGCGACTTCCGGGGCCTGGGCTACGACCAGGTGCTCTGCCTCAACCGCTCCGGCACGGGCGCGCGGGTGAAGATCCTCGACTTCAGCACGGGCGTGGCGCCGGCGCAGGTGCGCTACGTGGAGGCATCCGGCGCCTTCACCGTGCTGGACAACCTGATGGACGCGGACGACAACCAGGCCGTGGGTGACTTCCGCGGCCTGGGCTACGACCAGCTCCTGCTGGTGAACGGCGGCACGACGGGCACGGCCATGCTCATCGCGGACTTCTCCGATGGCGTCGCGCCCGCCGAGGTCCGCTACAGCGAGGCGCAGGGCGTGAGCTTCTACCCGAGCGCGCTGGTTCACCAGATCCTGGTGGGGGACTTCCGCGGCCTGGGCCACGACCAGGTGCTCTATGGCAACTGGAGCGACCCCACCTACTCCACCGGCATCCTGGATTTCTCCGACGGCGTCGCCCCGCCGGAGCACCTCTTCCAGAAGGTGGAGATCGGTTGAAGCCGCTGACCCGGTGACGCGGGAGGAGCCGCTGCCCCCTCTTCAGGGCAGCGGCTCCGTCCGGTGCCTGCGCGCCGGGTTCTCGTGTCCCACGCGATACCAGCGGTAGCCGTAGCCCTCCAGCGTGAGCACGTGGCGCTGGCCGTCCGCGGGCTCGGAGTGGTCCTCGCTCAGCACGTTGAACAGCGTGCACGGTTCGTCGCCGCCGGGGTCCAGCTTCACCGTGCAGGGCCGCGACGACAGGTTGTGCAGCACCACCAGCGTGTTGCCCTTCCAGTCGTACCGGATGGCCAGCACGCCCTTGTTGCCCGTGCGCAGCACCTTCCACGCGCCCCACCCCAGCTCCGGGCACTCCTTGCGCGCGCGGATGATGCGCTCCGTCCAGTTGAGCTGCGAGCCCGGGTTCCGACGCTGCTGCGCCACGTTCACCTGCCGGAAGCCGAACGGGCCCTCGGACACCAGCGGCTTCACCGGCGCCTCCGCCAGCGTGAAGCCGCCGTGCGGCTCCGGGCTCCACTGCATGGGCGTGCGCACCGCCTGCCGCTCCACCAGTGACAGGTTCTCCCCCATGCCCAGCTCGTCGCCGTACCAGAGCACTGGCGTCCCCGGCAGCGTGAACATCAGGCTGTACGCCACCTCGATGCGGCGGCGGTCCCCGTCCAGCATCGACGCGAGCCTCCGTCGCAGCCCCCGGTCATAGAGCTGCATGCCCTTGTCCGGCCCCAGCGCCTGGAACACCTCCCACCGGTCCCCGTCCGACAGCCGCCCCAGGTCCAGCTCGTCGTGGTTGCGCAGGAAGTTCGCCCACTGCGCCGAGCGCGGCAACCTGGGCGCGGACTTCAGCGCCTGCACCAGCGGCGTCACGTCCCCGCGCGTGAGCGACAGGTAGAGGTTCTGGTTCGCCAGGAAGTTGAACACCAGCTGCATGCGGTCGTTGTCGCCAAAGAACTCCATCACCTCGTCCATGGTGACGTTGGCCTCCGCGAGCAGGATGGCGTCACCCCTTCGCCACGACAGGAACTCGCGCATCTCCTCCAGCAGCTGGTAGGGGTTCTTCACGCCCGGGTGTTTCACGCCCTTCAGCTCCACCAGGAAGGGCACCGCGTCCACCCGGAAGCCGGACACGCCGAGCTCCAGCCAGAACCCCATGATCTTCAGGATCTGCTCGCGCACCTCCGGGTTCGCGACGTTGAGGTCGGGCTGGAAGTCGAAGAAGCGGTGGAAGTACCAGAGGCGCGCCTCCTTGTCATACGTCCACGTGGAGGGCTGCACGCCCGGGAAGACCATGCCCTTGTTGGCGTCCCGGGGCCGCGTCTTCGACCAGACGTAGTAGTCGCGGTAGCGGCTGTCCGGGTCCTTGCGCGCGGCCTGGAACCACGGGTGCTGGTCCGACGTGTGGTTCACCACCAGGTCGATGATGACGCGGATGCCGTGCAGCTTCGCCTCGTGGGTGAAGGCCACGAAGTCGCCCAGGTCCCCCAGGCGCGGATCCACGCCGTAGTAGTCGCGGATGTCGTAGCCGTTGTCGCGGTTGGGGGTGGGCTGGAAGGGCAACAGCCACAGGCAGGTGATGCCCAGGCCCGCCAGGTAGTCCAGCTTGCGCCGCAGGCCCGTGAAGTCCCCCACGCCGTCGCCGTTGCCGTCCATGAACGTCTCGACGTCGAGGCAGTAGACGACCGCGTTCTTGTACCAGAGGTCTTCAATCATCCCGTTTCCTTTAGCCCTCCGTTCGCGGGTGGCATCCGGCGACTCCCGCGCGCCGTGAGGAACCCCACACCCGGGGGCCGCCGGGCTTCGTTCAGCCAACACTCGCGCGGGAGGCCGCCGGGTATGCTCGGGCGCATGCCCGACGAAGTCCTGTCCGCCCAGGCCCTCAACCGCGCCACGCTCGCGCGCCAGCTGCTGCTCACGCGCGAGAAGATGACCGTGCCGCGCGCCATCGAGCACCTGGTGGGGCTCCAGGCCCAGCTCGCGCGCCCGCCGTACCTGGCCCTGTGGTCGCGCCTCCAGGGCTTCCAGCGCGACACCCTCACGAAGCTGGCGCTCAAGCGCGAGCTGGCGCGCGGCACGATGATGCGCGGCACGCTGCACTTGATGACCGCGAAGGACTACCTGCGCTACCGCGGCCTCTTCCAGCCCATGCTCACCGCCGCCATGCGCTCCGTGCTGAAGGAGCGCGCCACGGCGCTGGACCTGCCCGCGCTGCTGGCCACCGCGAGGCCCTTCCTCCAGGAGAAGCCCCGCACCTTCGAGGAGGTGCGCGAGCACCTGCTGAAGCACCACGTGGACGGCGACGAGCGGGCCATGGGCTTCGCCACGCGGTTGGGACTGCCGCTCGTCCAGGTGCCCGAGGAGGGGCTGGAGTGGGGCTGGCCCGGCAACTCGGGCTTCACGCTGGCGGAGTCCTGGCTGGGCGAGAAGCTCTCCACGGACGACGACGCGTCACCGCTGGTGCTCCGCTACCTGGCCGCCTTCGGCCCCGCCACGGTGGCGGACATGCAGACCTGGTCCGGCCTCAAGCCGCTGAAGGAAGCCTTCGAGAAGGTGCGCGGCAAGCTGGTGGAGCTCCGCGACGCGAAGAAGCGCGTCCTCTTCGACTTGCCCAAGGCCCCGCGCCCGCCGGAAGACACGCCCGCGCCGGTGCGCTTCCTGCCGGACTTCGACAACCTCATCCTCTCCCACGCGGACCGGACCCGCGTCGTCCCGGAGGAGCACCGCGAGAAGCTGTCCACGAAGAACCTGCGCGTGCTCAACGTGTTCCTGGTGGACGGACACGTCGCGGGCTCGTGGAGCACCGAGCGCAAGAAGGGCGCCGCGACGCTGGTGTGCAAGCCCTTCGAGCGGGTGACGAAGGCCGACCGTGACGCGCTGGTGCGGGAGGGGGAAGACCTCCTGCGCTTCAGCGACCCGGACGCCTCGAAGGTCGCGGTGAGCTTCGCCACTCCGTAGTCCCAGAGGCGTGACGTCGATGAGTTCCACGATACGCGCTGCTCACCCGGGACGACGCATGACCATGCGACTCCATGCTTGCGCCTCGCTCCTTCTCTTCCTCACATCATGCGCTACACCTCCTTCGAGCCATCGAGGGACGACGTCGCGGGACCCGCGGCTTGCCAACCTCCAGCGAGCAGCAGTGCTGCCCTGGCAAGACGGTGGGCAGTGCGTTGTTCGCGAGGCGTTGCAGCCTTGGCCGGTGCTGGTGGAGCGGTGCTATCCGGCCCTCGACCACGAGCGGATCGAGTTCCACGACACCACGGGAAGGTGCGCGGTCGCCTCCACGGGCGCAGCTGCCA
>JAFADT010000375.1 GCA_023424585.1 Pseudomonadota bacterium | reverse complement strand
CGCGGGGGCTGCGGGCGCGGCCGTGAAGCTGCTGGCGCGCTACCTGCTCAAGGAGCTGCTCGTCCCCCTGTGCGTCTGGGTGGCGTTCATGTTCCTGCTGCTGTTCGTGATGCAGTTCCTGCGCGGCACGGACGTGCTGCTGGGCTCGGCGGTGACGCTGGTGGACCTGGGCCGGCTCATCGCGTACCTGGCGCCGCACTTCCTGGTGATGGCGTTGCCCATCGCGTTCCTGCTGGCCATCCTGCTGGGCCTGGGGCGGCTGGGGGAGGACCGGGAGCTCACGTCGCTGCAGGCCCTGGGCATCAGCCCGCTCCAGCTGCTGGCGGCGCCGCTGGGCGTGGGCCTGGCGCTGAGCGCGTTCATGGTGGTGCTCACGTCCACGGTGGAGCCGTGGGGCCTCACGGGCGTGAAGGACCTGGTGGGCGAGGTCATCCAGAAGAACGTCGCGGGCGACGTGAAGTCCGGCGTCTTCTACGAGGACCTGAGCGACCTGACGCTGTACGCGCAGAAGGTGGCGCCCAAGGGCGGCGGGTGGACGAACGTGCTGCTCCACGACGACCGCGACCCCAGCTCGCCGCTGCTGGTGCTGGCGCACCAGGGCCGCGTGGGCACGTCCGAGCGGGGCGAGGCGCTGCGAATCGAGCTGCGGGAGGGCGAGGTGCACCGCGCCAACCGCTCCTCGGTGGACGCGAGCGTCGTCGCCTTCGAGAAGGCGGAGATCAACGTGGGGCTGGGCGGGTCGCTGTCGCGGCGCAACCGGTTCCGCTCCCCCAAGGAGGAGCTGACGCCGGCGGAGCTGCTGGCGGCGGCGAAGGACGCGGAGGAGCGGAGGGAGGACGCGCGTCCCTTCCTGATGGCGCTGCACAGCCGGCTGGGCAACGCGGTGGCGCCGGTGGCGTTCGCGCTGCTGGGCACGCCGCTGGCCATCGGCCGCCGGCAGGCGGGCCGCGCGTGGGGCTACCTGCTGACGCTGGGCGGCTACGTCCTCTACTACCTGTTGAGCCGGGCCTTCGAGCAGATGGGGCAGAAGGGGCAGCTGCCGGTGCTCGTCGCGGGGCAGCTGGCCAACGTGCTCTTCATGGTGGTGGGGGCGTTCGCGCTGTACCGCGTGACGCGTTCGGGGACGGTGCGATGAAGGGCACCCTCTTCGGGTACGTGGTGCGCGCGTACGTGCGCCAGACGCTGGGCATCCTGGCGGGCGTGGTGGCGGTGTTCCTGGTGGTGGACTTCGTGGACCGCGCGAAGGCCTACGGCGGCGAGGGCTGGGTGCGGGACGTGCTCAAGCTCTACGGCTACAAGGCGCTGGTGTCGGTGCAGCAACTGGGGCCGGCGGCGCTGCTCCTGGCGGCGGGCACCACGGTGTCGGCGCTGCGCAAGCGGGGCGAGGTGACGGCGCTCCGGGCGCTCACCTTCGGGCCCGCGGCGCTCTACCTGCCGGTGGGGCTGTGCGCGCTGGTGGCGTGCGTGGGGCTGGTGGCCTTCGACGAGACGGTGGCCGCGCGAGCGGGCCGGCGCGTGGATGAAATCACCACGCAGCGCTTCAACCGCTGGGGCGACTGGCGGATGTACTACACGCCCAAGCAGTGGTTCCGGCGGGGGGACTCCATCTTCTTCCTGCGCGGCGGCGACCCGCAGGAGGGCTTCGAGAACGTCTCCATCTTCACGCTGACGCCCGAGTTCAAGCTGCGCCGCCGCGTGGACGCGGGGCGGATGCGCCCGCTGGAGGGGACGCGCTGGGAGCTGACGGACGTGGTGGAGCGCACGTTCACGGAGGACGGGCGCACGTCGGTGATGCAGCGGCCCACCGCGGAGTACGAGCTGGGCGTGGGCGCGACGACGTTCCGCATCCGGCCGGGCCGTCCGGAGCAGATGCGCCTGGGAGAGCTGGGCGAGCAGATCGCCGCGCGGGAGGAGGTGGGCCTCGCGACGAAGGCCTTCCAGCTGGCGTGGCACAACCGCTTCGCGTACCCGCTGGCGGGGCTGCCGGCGGCGCTGCTGGCGGTGGGCCTGGCGCTGCGGACGAACCGGCGGGGACACCTGACGGCGGCGGTGGTGGAGGGGCTGCTCATCGCCGTGGCCATGTGGGGCCTGATGGTGGTGTCCCGGACGCTGGTGCTCACCGAGCGCCTGGCGCCCGCCGTGGCCGCCTGGATGCCCACGACGCTGCTGACCCTGGTGGCGGCGGCCCTGTGGCTGCGCCGCGAGGGCCTGCTGCACCTGCCGCGCCGGAGCGTCACGCGGCCGGCCTGAGGGCGCTCACCCGCGGAGCAGCCGGCGCGTGTGACGGGCGAGCTGCACCTCCTCATCGCTGGGCAGCACGCGCACCGGGCACGGTGCGCCGTCGGTCGTGATGACCTCCGCGCCCGCTTCATTCCGCCGGGCATCGAAGCGGATGCCCAGGTGGCCCAGCCTCTCGCACACGCCCTGGCGGACCCGCGCGCTGTTCTCCCCGATGCCGCCCGTGAACACGAGCAGGTCCAGCCCGCCGAGCACCGCCGCGTAGGCCCCCACCGTCTTCGCGATGCTCCGCGTGAAGACCTCCACCGCCAGCGCCGCCGCGGCATCTCCCGCCGCCGCGTCGCGCGCGAGGGCCTGCATGTCGCTGGTCCCGTCCGAGAGGCCCCGCAGCCCGGCGTCGCGGTTCACCAGCGTCTCCAGGGCGTCCGCGTCCATCCTGCGCGTGCGCATCAGGAACAAGAGCACGCCCGGATCCAGGTCGCCCGTGCGCGTGCCGCTGGGGATGCCGCCCGTGGGCGTGAAGCCCATGGACGTGTCCACCGAGCGTCCGTTCTCGAGCGCCACGAGGCTCGCGCCGTTGCCCAGGTGGGCCACCACGGTGCGGGCGGGCACCTGGGGCGCGAGCCTCGCGACGATGGACTCATACGACAGGCCATGGAAGCCATACCGCTGCACGCCCTGCTCGCGCACGGAGCGGGGCAGGGGGAGCGTCGACGCGACCTCCGGCAGCGTCGCGTGGAAGGCCGTGTCGAAGCAGACGAACTGCGGCACGCCCGGGTAGCGCTGCTGCGCGGCCCGGATGAGCCGGAGCGCGGGGGGGATGTGCAGCGGCGCGAAGTGCGTCGCGTCCTCCAGCGCCTTCATCACCTCCGGCGTCAGGGCCTGGTGCTGGCGCAGGTGGGGACCGCCATGCACCACGCGGTGCCCGAGGGCCCGGGGCCGCGCTCCGCCCAGCTCCTCCAGGTGGCGCACGGCCTCATGGAAGGCGTCCTCCTGCGACGGCTGCCGCACGTCCGCCGCGCGCACCTGCTCCCCGGCGCCGTCCTTCACGACCAGCCGGCCCTGCTCCGCGCCGATGCGGGTCGCGCTGCCCTTGAACCGCACCGCCTCCCGTCCGTCCTGCTCGACGTAGAGGCCGAACTTCAGCGACGACGAGCCGCTGTTGATGACCAGCACCGGGCCTGGGTCGCTCATCGCGCGGTCCACTTCCAGCTCGCCACCTCGGGCATGTCCTCGCCGTGCTCGGACACGTAGAGCTTGTGCCGCTGGCGCACCTCGGAGAAGCGCTGCTCCGCGTCGTCCAGCCGGTGGCGCACGGACTTCGAGTGCCGGATGGCATCCAGCGCCAGGGTGAAGCGGTCCATGTCGTTGAGCACCGTCATGTCGAACGGCGTCGTCGTGGTCCCCTCCTCCTTGTACCCGTGCACGTGGATGTTGGCGTGGTTGGCCCGGTTGTACGTGAGCTTGTGCACCAGCGTGGGGTAGCCGTGGAACGCGAACACCACGGGCTTGTCCACGGTGAACAGGCGGTTGAAGTCCTCCTCGTTGAGGCCGTGCGGGTGGACGTGCACGGGCGCGAGCGTGAAGACGTCCACCACGTTCACCACGCGCACCTTGAGCTCCGGGGCCCACTCGCGCAGCAGCGTCACCGCGGCCAGCGTCTCCATGGTGGGCACGTCGCCCGCGCAGGCCATCACCACGTCCGGGTCGCCGTCGTCGTTGCCGGCCCAGTCCCACGCGCCGATTCCGTCCGAGCAGTGGCGCACCGCGCTCGGCATGTCCAGCCACACCGGCGCGGGCTGCTTCCCCGCGATGATGAGGTTCACGTAGTTCTTCGAGCGCAGGCAGTGGTCCGTCACCGACAACAGCGTGTTCGCGTCCGGCGGCAGGTAGATGCGCACCGTGTCCGCCTTCTTGTTGGCCACGTGGTCGATGAAGCCCGGGTCCTGGTGGGAGAACCCGTTGTGGTCCTGCCGCCACACGTGCGAGCTGAGCAGGTAGTTCAGCGACGCGATGGGCTTGCGCCAGGGCAGCTCCCGGGCGCTCTTGATCCACTTGGCGTGCTGGTTGAACATCGAATCGATGATGTGGATGAACGCCTCGTAGCAGGAGAAGAAGCCGTGGCGGCCGGTGAGCAGGTAGCCCTCCAGCCACCCCTGGCAGAGGTGCTCGCTCAAGACCTCCATCACGCGGCCATCCACGGAGAGGTGCTCGTCCGTGGAGAGCTGCTGCGCGTCCCAGCTCTTGCCGCTGACGGCGTAGACGTCCTGGAGCCGGTTGGACGCGTTCTCGTCCGGGGCGAACATGCGGAAGTTCTTCGTCGCCAGGTTGTTGCGCATCACGTCCCGCAGGTAGCCGCCCAGGACCTTCGTGGCGCTGACGTGCTGGGAGCCGGGCACGCCCGGGTCGATGGCGTAGTCGCGGAAGCTCGGCAGCGCGAGCGGCACCAGCAGCTGGCCGCCGTTCGCGTGCGCGTTGACGCCCATGCGCAGGCGGCCCTTGGGCGCGATGTCCGCCAGCTCCTCGCGGAAGGTGCCGTTCGCGTCGAACAGCTCGCGCGGCCGGTAGCTGTGGAGCCACGCCTCGAGGATCTTCAGGTGCTCGGGGTTGTCGCGCACCGCCTCCAGCGGCACCTGGTGGGCGCGCCACGTGCCCTCCACGGGCTTGCCGTCCACGACCTTCGGGCCGGTCCACCCCTTGGGGGTGCGCAGCACGAGCATGGGCCAGCGCGGGCGGGTGGCGTCGTTCTGCTCGCGGGCGTGGCGCTGGATGCGGGTGATCTCCGCGTAGAGCGCGTCGAGCACCTCCGCCATCCGCTGGTGCATGTCCTTCGGGTCGTCGCCCTCCAGGAAGTAGGGCCTGTAGCCGTAGCCCTTGAAGAGGGCCTCCAGCTCGTCGGCGTCGATGCGGGCGAGCACCGTGGGGTTGGCGATCTTGTACCCGTTGAGGTGCAGGATGGGCAGGACGGCGCCGTCGGTGATGGGGTTGATGAACTTGTTGGAGTGCCAGCTCGCGGCGAGCGCGCCCGTCTCCGCCTCGCCGTCGCCGACGACGCAGGGGACGATGAGGTCCGGGTTGTCCAGCACGGCGCCGTACGCGTGGAGCAGCGAGTAGCCCAGCTCGCCGCCCTCGCTGATGGAGCCGGGGACCTCGGGGGCGTCGTGGCTGGGGACGCCGTAGGGCCAGGAGAACTGGCGGAACAGGCGCTTCATGCCGTCGCGGTTGCGCTCGATGTTGGGGTACAGCTCCGTGTAGGAGCCTTCGAGGAACGTGTTGGCGATGATGCCGGGCGCGCCGTGGCCGGGGCCAATCAGATACATCATGTTGGCGCGGTGGTTCCGGATGATGCGGTTCAGGTGCACGTAGATGAAGTTGAGGCCGGGCGTGGTGCCGAAGTGGCCCAGGAGGCGGGGCTTGATGTCCTCGCGCGTGAGGGGCCGCTCCAGGAGCGGGTTGTCCTTGAGGTAGATCTGCCCGACGGACAGGTAGTTCGCCGCGCGCCAGTAGGCGTCCATCTTCTCCAGCTCTACGTCACTCAGCGGACCCGCCATCTTTCAGCTCCCGGGGTGAAGGTCGTGCGTCCCGGGGCGGATGCGACTCCACCTGGCCTGCTCCATGCAATGTCTGTGATGGGAAAAGTCGGGCGCGTCGGCTTCCCGACAGCGGAGCGACGGTTGCGTGACGGTTGCGTCTGCCGCGAGCGCTGGCGCCGCTGGAGCGCATTGGCCGCCAGCGGACACCCTGGCTCCGAGGAACCCCGGGCGTCAGTGGGAGACGGTGACGTCGGACAGGTTCACCGGCGTGGTGACGCGCTTCATCCTGGGGAAGAACAGGCCGGCCGTGAACGCGGCGAGCATCGCCGAGCACATGATCCAGAAGTTGATGGACAGGCCGGTGTTCAGCGCGCTGCCGAGCGACTCCACGATGGCGGGAGCCAGGCCGCGCCCGTGCTCGGGGCCGAGCAGCTCCGTGGCGGCGCTCACGGGCACGTTCGGGTCCTTCATGAGCTGATTCACCAGCACGCCGCCCATCACGCCCACGCCGAGCGACCCGCCGATGGTGCGGAAGAACATGCTGCTCGCGGTGGCCACGCCGCGAAGCTCCCAGCCCACGGTGGTCTGCACGGCGACCATGGTGGCCATGGCCGCGAAGCCCAGGCCCACGCCGAACAGCCCCATGGCGAACTCCGGCACGAGCATGGAAGCCCCCGGCTTGAGCAGCAGCGCCATGAGCGCGGTGCCGATGGAGGCCAGGCCCAGCCCGCCGACGATGAGCGGCCGGAAGCCGGTGCGCACCATCACCTTGCCGCCGATGAGGCTCGCCAGCGGCCAGCCGACGATCATGGGGGTGATCATCCCGCCCGCCATCGTGGCCGAACCGCCGAGCACGCCCTGCACGTACAGGGGCACGTAGGTGGTGGCGCCGAACTGGGCGGCGGAGAAGAGGGCACCGGCCACGTTGGAGATGGCGATGGTGGGGATCTTGAAGATGCTCATCGGGATGATGGGCTCGGCGGCGCGGAGCTCCACGAGCACGAACGCGGTGAGGAGCAGGGCGGCCACGGGCAGCGCGAGCAGCGTCGTCCCCGAGCCCTGCACGCCGAACAGCAGGGCCACGACGCCCGAGGACAGCAGCGCGGCGCCGGCGTAGTCGAGCCGGGCGCGCTCCTTGCGTTGGAGCTGCTCGTGGAAGAACCCGATGAGCAGCGCCATGGACGCGATGCCGATGGGGATGTTGATGAAGAAGATCCAGTGCCACGTGAGGTACTTCACGATGAGGCCGCCGGTGAGGGGGCCCGCGAGGCCGGCGATGCCCCACACGGCGCTGAACGCGCCCTGGACCTTCCCGCGCTGCTCCAGCGTGTAGATGTCCCCGATGATGGTGAGCGCGATGGGCTGCATGGCGCCCGCGCCCAGCCCCTGGAGGACGCGGAACACGATGAGCATGTTCATCGACGTGGAGAACCCGCACGCCAGGGACGACAGCAGGAACAGGCTGGAGCCGAAGAGGATGATGGGCTTGCGGCCGTAGAGGTCGGCGAGCTTCCCGTAGATGGGGACGGTGATGGTGGAGGACAGCATGTACGCGGTGAAGACCCACGCGTAGTGCTGGATGCCGCCCAGGTCGCTGACCACCGTGGGCATGGCGGTGGAGACGACGGTCATCTCCAGCGCGGCCACGAAGAGGCACAGCGCCAGAGCCAGGGTGGTGAAAGGTCGATGGGTGGTGCGCATGTCGGAAGGAGGACCCGGGGAAGGCCCCTGGGTAACGCGTGCCCGTCCGGAGCGCCAACGTCAAGCGCGTGAAAAGGGGGGCCGGGGCCCGCCGCCGGGGATTCCAGGTCCAGTCCGGAAGGGCAGGCGCCCACGAGGTGGGATAGGGTCCGGCGGCCTCGCGAGGTCGAGGCGCACGGCATGGGCACGGAAACGAAGACGGTCGAAGCAGGGCGCTGGAGGACGGCGGTCGCCGCGGTGTTGGGGCTCTACGCGGTGGGGCTGGTGCTGGCGGAGGCGGTGCTCCAGGCGGGAGCCATCCTGGCCACGGCCCTGGCCCTGGCGCTGGCGGTGACGAAGCGCCTGCGGCTGGAGAAGGACGTGAGGGCGTTCGTGCTGGCGAGCGCCGCCCTGTGCGTCTGGCAGCTCCTGTCTCCGGCGGTGGCGCTGATGACGGGCGCCGCGGCGAGGTGGCCGAGGGGCGCGAGGTACGGCCAGGCGCTGGACACGGTGGCGGGAGCGGCGGTCGCGTGCATCGGGACGCTGGGCGTGCCGTGGCTGCTGCTGGGAGGACTCGTCGCGGGAGGCTGGCTGGTGGCGGCCGCGCTGGGCTTCTTCCAGCACCGGGTGCCCTGGCCCTGGGAGCCGCCGAAGTTCACGAAGCTGAACCTGTCGCGCCTGCACGAGAACTTCGGGACGGAGGAGCACCCGAGGTACGCGGCCGGAGGTTTCTTCTTCCACCGGCTGCGGTTCG
>JAFADT010000288.1 GCA_023424585.1 Pseudomonadota bacterium | reverse complement strand
TTGATGCCGGTGCCGATGCCGCCCGGACCGAACACGTCCGACGCGCCGCCCTTCATGCCCTTGAGCGCGCCCAGGAGGCCCACCTTGCCCACCACCTGGCGGTCCTTCTCCTTCTTGGACCGGTCCACCACCGGGGTGCCCGGCTTGGAGGGCGCGGCCTCCTCCTGCTTCGCCTCCTGCTTGCCGAACTTGCCCTCCTCGTCCTTGGCCTTGGCCCCCTCCTCCACGCCGGAGAGCTGGAGCTTCTTCGCCTCCACCTTCTTCTCCGGGGCGATGAGGAACTTGGCCACGCGCTGCTGGGACTCGAAGACGTCGTCCGCGGAGCGCAGCTCCGTGTGCGGCGTCAGCAGCATGGCGGTGACGAACGCCGCCGCCGCGAGGATGCAGATGGCGGCGATCTTGAAGAAGCCGAAGTCGCGGTCCGCCAGCGACGTCGCCAGGATGGCCGGCGACGGCTTCACGTAGCGCATCACGAACGCCAGCGTGCCCAGCGACACCTCCGCCCGGTCATGCAGGCCCAGGGTGAAGAGCTGCTCCTGGTCCGGCGCGGCGTTGTTGAGCTGGCCCGCGGCGCGCAGCGCGTCCTTCGTGCGCACGTCGCCGTTGTTGGTGACGAACACGCCGGACCCCGCCGGGGCGCGCACCTCCAGCTTGTCGCCCCTGCTCACCGCGAGCACGTGGCGCTTGCCCACCTGCGGCGAGTACACGGTGAAGGTGTTCTTCGCGCCCTCACCGATGGTGACCGGCGCGCCGTCCTTGAAGTGCTGGACCTCCAGCAGCTGGTCGCCCCAGAGCATGGACACCTGGAGCACCTTCGCGTCCGGCGTGGGCCGCGCGTCCGGGGGCAGCGGCTCCTGCAGGTGCGGCGGAGGCCGCGGCTTGCGGGCCGCGGCCACCGGGGGTGGCGTGGCCTTGCGCGCCGCCACCGGAGGCGGCGGGCCGAACACCGGCGTGGGCGTCACGTTCGTGGACACCTGGGTGCCCATCGCGCCCGCCGGAGCGGAGCGCGGCGTGCTCACCGTGCCCATCACGTTGGCCGAGGGCGCCGCGTTCATCGCGGGCCGCGAAGGCGGCGCCTGCCGCAGGTTAGGAGGCACCGCCGTCGCGGGCGCCGTGGGAGGCGGGGGCGACATCACCGGGCGCTGCTGGAACGCGCCGGGCTGGGCCACCGCCGCCGCCGGAGCCACCGGCCGGGGCGCGTCACCGAAGAGCACCTCCACCCGCGAGGTGCCCACCGTGAGCACGTCTCCGGGCTTGAGCGCCGTGGGGATGATGAGCTTCTGCCCGGACACCTGGGTGCCACCTTCACTGCCCAGGTCGATGGCCGTCACGGAGCCATCGTTGTCCACCTTCAGCATCACGTGGAGGTTGGACACGCGCGGGTCCTGAATCTTCACCGCCGCCTGGGCGCCCGACCCCACGATGACACTCTCCGCCTCCGAAACAGTCTCCTGGATGGAGCCGTCCGGGGTGGTGATCCGAAGCGTCAATCCGTTTTTTCTCGCCGCCGCCATGAAGTTCTTCCTT
The DNA here is from genome assembly GCA_023424585.1 of Pseudomonadota bacterium. Taxonomy (GTDB): domain Bacteria; phylum Myxococcota; class Myxococcia; order Myxococcales; family Myxococcaceae; genus Corallococcus. The sequence continues at coordinate 8,340 of JAFADT010000288.1, read as the reverse complement.
CTTCCCTTCCCGTCCCGAAAACGTTCAACGCCACCTGTGCTGTCTAGAGATTGTCCGCGGACTTCTGGAGCTCCGGGTCGAAGTTCTCCCGGACCTTGATGAGGCTCTGGAAGTCCGTCTTCTTGCGGTTGAGGACGTAGGAGCCCTCCGGCTTGGTGAGCTCGCCCTCCACCGCCACGTCCGTGAAATCAATCACCGTCTTCTTGCGGTACACGGTGCGATCCTCCTCCTGGATGATCTTCACCGAGTCCTTGCCGTCCTGCGCCAGGGCGGGAGCCGCCACCCCCAGCCCCCCCACCATCACCACCGCTGCCAGCAGTCGCTTCATGTGATGTCTCCGCCAGAGGCCCGCTTCGCGAATTCCAATGCAGGGCTCGCACCAACTCCAAGCCCCTGGATTCTAAGGGAGCCGCCCGGTCGCCTGCACCCGGGCGGCTAAAGGCGGGAAGAAAGTTCTCGTCCTTCCCGCTGGGACGACTGTTGTTTCTTCAGGGCGTTGGAGCAGGCGTCGGAGCCGTCTGTCCATTGCCAGACGCTCCGTCGGCGGGCGCCGCCTCGGGCGCGGCCGCCCCCTCTTCCGCCGGGGCCTGCTCGGGCGCGCTGGGGTCCTGGGGCAGCTGGTTCATCACGGACGAGCCCGCGCCGCCGGTGGCCTCCGCGTCCTTCCTGGGCCCGCCCTCCGCCTCCGCCGTGGCGGCGGGCGGCGGGTTCTTGAGCATGTTCTGGAGGCCGTTCACCTTGGCGGTGATGAGCTGCTTGTCCTGCTCCGTCGTGGAGGACAGCTCCTTGCAGCGGTCCAGGAACGCGATGGCCTTCTCGAAGCCCGCGCGGTCGGCCGCGTACGCCCAGCCCGCGCCGCACACCGCCTCCGGCTTGTCCGCGGCGCGCGCGAGCACCTTCTCGAACGCCTCGCCCGCGGCGACGCCCTTCTTCGGATCCACGCCCTTCTGGCCGTCCAGCGCGTACGCCAGGTACAGCTGGCCCTCCAGGCCGTCGGGCTCCAGGGCCAGGGCCTTGGTGAACGCCCTCTCCGCGCCCGCGTAGTCGCGGTAGCTCAGCGCCAGGGCGCCCAGGTTGAGGTGGCCGGGCGCGAAGGTGTCATCCAGCGACACGGCCTTCTGGAACTGGGCGAGCGCGCGCGGACGGTCCTCCATCTTCAGGTAGATCATCCCCAGCGTGTTGGAGATGGCCGGATCGTCCTGCGCCACCTTGCGCGCGTTGATGATCAGCAGCTCCGCCAGCCGGTACTGGCCCCGGTCGTACGCCACCAGCGCGAGCGTCTTGTACGCCTCCGCGTTGTCCTTGCTGCGCGCGAGCACGCGCCTGCCGGTGGCCTCCGCCTCGTCCAGCCTGCCGGCCAGGCGGTACGTCGCGGCCAGCGCGTTGAGCACCGGCTCGTCGTGCGCATGGCCCGGCGTCTGGAGCGCCTTCGTGTAGAGCGAGATGGCCTCGTCCAGCTGTCCCTGGTGCCGGTGCATCAGCCCCAGGTTCATCACCGACGGCGTGTGCGCCGGATCCAGCGCGAGCACCTGCTCGTACGCCACCCGGGCATCCGCGGGGCGGCCCTGCTTCTCCGCGATGACGCCCAGGTTGAAGCGGGCGTTGAGCGCCTTCGGCTCCTGGGAGACGACGTCCTCGAAGCCCTTGCGCGCGGCGTCCAGGTCCCCGGCCTCATAGGCCTTCAGGGCCTCCGCGAACCGACCGTTGGCGTCGGCCTTCTCCGCCGGGGCGGGAGGCGGCGGCGCGGGCACGGTGACGGCGGGCTGCTCCACCGCGTTCATCGCGACGGGCTTCGGGCCCGTGGCGCACGCCGTGGTGAAGGCGAAGGCGAAGGCCCCCGCCAGGAACCAGCGCTTGGTGCGAAAACCTTCCATCCCCGTCCCCTTCCACTGGCTGCGCATGTCGATGCTGTGGTTCGTCTTCACGGCCGCACCCCCTCGAGCGACGCGGTGGGCTCGGGCTTCGCTGCGCCCGTGCCCTCCGGCGAGGCGGCGGGCCGGGTGTTCTCCGCGGGCGCGGCCTCCGGCGCGGCGGGCTGGGGCTCCGCGGAGGCGCTGACGGGGCCATTGAGGTCCTTCAGCACGCCCGAGGCGATGCGCGAATCACTGCTGCCCCGGTACGTCACCGGCCGCACCTGGGCGTAGGCCCCCGGATGGAGGCGGTTGACCTGCTCCTGCGCGGCCAGCGTCCACTCGCTGTAGATGCCCAGCTCGTAGGCCTTCTGGAGGCCCTTCTCCAGGGCCTCGCCGGCCTTGTCCTCCAGCGGCAGCGCCAGGTTCTCCAGCTCGCCGCGGTACATGCTGAGCTGCTCTTCATCCAGACCGGACGGATCCGGCGATTCCATGATGTTGCGCGCGAAGTCCGCGTACGCGAGGCCGATGCGCGTCAGCGCCGCGATGCCCCACTCGCCGGAGCCCGTGGCGAGCACCGCCGCGTACTCCTTCTCCACGCGCTGCATCTCGCGCTGCTTGTTCGTCAGGTCACGGCGGATGGTGGAGACGCGCGTGAACTTGATCTCCGAGAAGCGCTTCCACGTGGGCTCCAGCGCCAGGAAGCGCGCGTGGCCGTAGGCGTTGAGCACCGCGGTGTCCTTGCGCACGCTCTCCGGGAGCTTGTTCCAGCCGCGCACCAGCTCGTCCTGCGCCTTCTCCTGGCCACGGACGTCCTTCATCTTCTGGTACGCGAGCAGCTCGTGGTAGCGCGCCAGGTACCCCTGCCCCGCGGCGGTGCGCGGGTCGCGGCCGTAGTCCTCCACGAAGCGGCTGAAGGCGCGGGCCGCGTCGCCCCACTTCTTCTCCTTCTCCCACACCAGGCCGATGGAGAAGGCCACCTGCGGCACGTCCTTGCGGTCCTTGAAGCGCGTCAGGTAGTTGTTCCACGCGGTGACGGCCTTCTGGGACTCGCCCAGGCCGTCGTACCAGACGCCCGCGTTGAAGAGGGCGTCCGCCACCCACTCGCCCGCGGCGTCCACCTGCGCCTTGCGCTCGGCGGCCTTCTGCGCGCGCTTGGACTCCGCGTCCTCCGCGGCGCCCGGCGTGTCGTCCTTCTTCGCCACGGCGGCGGGCCTGGCCTTCTTCTCCTTGTCCTTCTTCGCCTGCGTCTCGCGGGCCTTGAGCGCGGCGTCGTACCCGGCCACGAAGGACTCGGACATGGCGGCGGCCTTCTTGAACTCGGCGACCTTCTCGTAGAGGCCGGACAGCGTGTAGCGCGTCTTCAGCTCGAAGTTGCTGTTCGGGTACTCCTTGAGGACGCGCTCGCCGGCGGTGATGCCCTTGTCCACCTCCCCCGCCTCCTGCGCGATGACCATCGCGTAGGTGAGCGCGCGGTCCGCGTTCTCCGACTTGGGGAACTCCGTCACGAAGGAGAGGAACTCCTCGGCGGCCTTGGCCGGGTTCTTCTCCTTCTTGTAGATGACCTCGTCCACGTACTTGTACTGGCTGCCCTCCACCACGCGGGCCACGCGCTGGGCGAAGTCCGATCCGGGCTTGGACAGCCTCTTGTTGGAGAGGAACTTGCGAGAGAGCGTGTTGAGCTCCTGCCACTCCTCGCGGCTCTCCAGCACGTACATGGTCAGGTCCGCGGCGTCGCGCGAGCGGCGCTCCTCCGGGAACTTGTCGATGATCTCCCCGAAGCGCCGGGCCGCGTCCACGAAGTGCGCGCGGTCGTAGAGGATGACCGCGGCCTGGTAGCGCAGGTCGATCTCATCCTGGTTGCCCGGGTACAGCGTGTTGTACGTGTCGCACGCGGCGACCAGCCGGTCCTCGAACTTCGTGAGCGGCTGCTCGGCCTGCTCCTTGGCGTCGCGCTTCACCAGCTTCTGCTTGGCGACGTCGCCCTTGTCCTTCTTCTCGTCGACCTTCTGGCCGTCCTTCAGGTCGCTCTTGGAGAGCTGGCCGCGCTCGATCTTGACCAGCTTGTCGTAGGCGAGCACCGCGTTGTACGCGGCGGACTTGCGGTAGGCCTCGTTGGAGACCTCCCTGGCGGAGTCGCGGTCCGGAATCTGGAACGCCACCACGGCGTCGTACTCGGCGGCGGCGGCCTCCCACTCCTCCAGGGCCCAGAGGATCTCCGCGTAGAAGAAGCGGATGTTGAAGGCCGAGTCCGCGACGAACTCCGGGTTGTCGCTGGAGGCGAACGCGTCCACGTACTGCTTGTAGATGTCGCGCGCGAGCCGGTAGGTCTCCACCTGGCGCGTCTTCTGCGCCTCCTGGTGGTACTCGGTCACCATCACGCGCATGGCCTCCTCGGTGACGCTGAAGGCGTTGCGCAGCACGCCCGCGTTGCCCGCGTTGGCGGTCCACCACTCGCCGCCCGGGCGGTAGAGGTCCACCATCCGCTTCATCTCCTTGCGGACCTGCTGGCGCTGGCGCAGGCCTTCATACGCGCGCACCACCGCCTGCTGGTACTCCGGCGCGTTCGCGCCCATGGGCGCGTCGTCGATGAGCGTGCGGTACACCAGGATGGCGCTGTCGAAGTGGCCCGCGTCCACCAGGCCCGCGGCCGTCTTCGCGAGCAGCCGGCCCTGGCGCTTCGGCGGCGCCTTCTCCTTGAAGTAGGCGAGCGCCTCCTTGGGCTGATCCAGCTGGACGTAGAAGACGGTGAGGTCGTTGAGGGCCTCCGTGCGCAGGTCGCCCAGCTCCGCGCCGCGCTGGCCCGCGTAGTCCACCACCTCGTGCAGCTTCTTCAGGCCCGCGTCCAGGTCGCCCGCGTTGAAGTCACACCAGGACAGCTTGTAGGTGGCGTAGGCGTAGATCTTCGGCACGCCGGAGTCGCGCGCCTTCTCGTAGTTCTCCTTCGCGGGCAGCAGCTTGTTGTTGTCGAAGTAGTGGTTGCCCAGCTGGATGTACGCGTCCGGGACGAACTGCGACTTCGGGAAGTCGCGGATCAGCTCCTCGTAGCGCGCCACCGCGTCCTCGCGGCGGTTGAGCTCGTAGAGGTTGTAGCCCAGGGAGAAGAGGACCTCGTCGCGGGCCGGGTAGTCCGGGTACTCGGCGAGGATGGCCTCGTAGATGCGCATCGTCTCCGCGCGGTAGCGCTCGGACTCGCGGTGGTCCTGCTCCGGCGGCGTGGCCTTCTCCCCGCGCGCCACGGCGGCGTCGTAGGCCTTCTCCGCCGTGAGGAACTTCTCCATCTCCAGCTGGTAGAGGTACTTGGACTTCTCCCAGTAGAGCTCCGACAGGCGGTACTGCATCTCCGCCTTCTGCGTGGAGGTCTCCTGCAGCTTGGGGATGAGGCGCTTGAAGCCCTCGATGGCCTCGTCGCGCTTCTTGTCCGCGAGCGCGTCCCTCTTGGAGTCCGCGATGCGCGGCATGTCCGCGAACTTGGCCGTGGCGGGCTTCACCCGCGCCGGGCCCTTGCGCATGTCCTGGGGCGCGACGCCGGGCGGCAGCTCCGCCTTCCTGGCCTCCTCCTTGCCCTTCTTGCTCGCGGCCTCGGCCTTCTTCGCCGCGGCCTTCGAGGAGGACTTCTTCGTCGCCACCTTGCGCGGCGGTGCCGTCTCCTCCGCCGCCTCCCCCACCCCACCGGCCGCGAGCGCCACGCCCACCGCCAGTGCACCGAACCGAAGAACCACCTTCATGCGAGCTCCTGGAGAACCGCGCCTCGCCTGCCTGGGAAAACATCTGCCCAGCTGGGAGGGACGACGGAAAGTAGACGCGGGTTCCCAGATTGAGAAGTGGCCCGGAACGTGCCTTGTGCCCCGCCGTACGCGATCAGTCCGAGCCAGCTTCCAGGACTCAACATCCAGCGAAGAGGCCCCGTCCTCCGTGACAAACGCACGGTGGCGGGGCCTCTTGGGTGCTTCTCACGGCGGGCAGGTGCGCCCGGCTCCTACTTGCCTACTTCTCCTGGCGAGCAGGGCAGCCCCGCTTGAGCGTGTACTGATAGTAGCCGATCTCGTCGATCCAGAACTCGCCCTGGAAGCGCCAGTAGTTCCACGCCGCGCCGGGCATCTTCGGGCGGTAGAGCGTCTGGCGGGACAGCAGGGCCTTCTGGTCCACGCCCTCGGAGAAGAGGTCCTTCTCATCCAGCGCGGTCTGCACGCGGATGATCTCCGCCTGGTCGGAGAAGGTGCGGAGGTTGTCCGCGGCCTCCTGGATGCGGTTCTTGGCGAGCGTGCCGCCCACCTGGAGCAGCGTGGTGCGGATGTCCTCCAGCGACGCCACCGTCTGCGCGGCGAACGGCGTCCCGCGCCACGGGCCCTCGCTGATGGCGCGCTTCTCCTGGTCCACGCGCGTGAGCGTCCGCATCACTTCACGGATGCGCTCGTTGTTGCGGATCCACAGGTACACCGCGCGCGGCAGGCGGCGGTTCTCGGAGGACACCAGGTTGAAGGCGTTGATGGGCGCGACATCCTCGCCGGTGAAGGGCTCCAGCTGCTTGGCCATGGGGCCGTAGCGCTCGTCGAACGCGGCGAGCGTCGTCTTCACCTCGTCGTAGAGGCACGAGTAGTAATAGACCGTGGCCTTGAGGATCCACGACTCGGGCTGGAAGGCGCCCTCGAACTGCGGCGCGTGCAGCGCCTGGAGGCTGCCCAGCGCGCCGCCGAAGTCCTCGTTCTGGAAGCGGGCGAAGCCGTTCTCGAAGAGGGCCTGGTCCCAGAAGCGCGCGTAGCGGGGCACGCCTTCATAGGCCTTCACCGCGTCCGCGTACTCGCCGCGGCGGTAGTGCACGCGGCCCAGGCCCAGGAGGGCCAGCTCGCGCGTCTCCGGCAGCTCCACCTGCGGCTCCTGCGTGTTCAGCACGGCCTGGAACGCGGCGAGGGCCTCCCGGTCCAGCGTCTCGCCTTCACCGGGGCGGCCCGGGAAGCGCGGGTCGGCGAGCACCGTGCCCAGCAGGTAGCGGGCCTTCGCGTAGACGCGGCTGTCCGCGGGCACGGCCTCCAGCAGCGCGCGGGCCTCCTCGAAGCGCATGCGGCGCTGGCTGGCGGTGCCGACCAGGTAGTTGATGCGCGCGAGCACCTCCTTGGGCAGCGTGGCCCACTGGTCGCGCACCTCGTCGGTGTAGGCCTGGTTGAGGATGCTGGGGATGAGGTTCTGCTCATCCAGCCGCTGCTGCATGTCCACCAGCCCCTCGATGGCCTTGAGGTACGAGGGGTGCTTGGGGCCGGCGTTGACGATGGCCGCGTAGGAGATGAAGGCCGCGACGGGCAGGTCCTTCTTGGCGAAGGTCTGCGCCAGGTAGAACTCGGCCTTGCCCTTCAGGTCCGCGTCCTCCCCTTCCGCCAGCTGCGCGAAGAGCGGGGCCGCGGTGTCGAGCTGGCCCGCGTTGAAGGCGGACAGCGCGCGGTTGTAGGTGCCCACGTCCTGCTGGGCGAGCGCTGCGGCGGGCACGGCGAGGGGCCCGAGGACGACGAGGAGTCGGAGCAGTCGGGACATGGCTAGAAGAGCACCGAGAAGCCAGCGTAGAAGCTGACGTTGTTGAGGACGTCCGACGAGGGCTCGGCGACGAGGTCCCGCCCGAGGATGATGTCCTCGCGGTAGTTCTTCTTCGTCTTCGGGTCCACGCCGTCGAACTTGGCCACCTGGCAGCTGCCGCTCAGGTTGAGGCCATCAAAGGGCTGGTTGGTGGCACGCGCGGCCTCCAGCGCCTCGAAGTCCGCCAGGTTGCAGCCGTCCACCCTGTCCACGCGCGCGGTGTAGATGAGGTCGCGCACCTCCAGGCGGATGGCGTAGCTCTCGCCGAACTGCACGCGGAAGCCGCCGCCCACCTCCCCCAGGAACTTGTTGCCCGTGTCGCCGAAGCGCGCGGGCACCTGGTACGTCTGCCCCTCCACCTCGTTCGCCACCTCCGGGCGGATGAGGTGGCGCGTCTTGCCGATGCCCGCGCCCCCGCTGAGCACCACGCTGAACTGCGCCAGCGAGTTGTTGAAGAAGGCGAACTTGCCGTAGAGCGGCGTCACCTCCACGCCCGCGTGCGCGCCCCACTGGAGCAGGAGCGACGACGCGGCCTGGGCCTGCTCGCGCACCTTGTCGATGAGCTCCAGGTTGAAGTCGCTCTCGTCGGAGTACCAGTTGTACTGGCCGCCCACCTGGAGCGCGAAGTTCTCCTGCAGGTGGTAGACGTAGTGCAGCGCGGTGCCCACGTGGTTGGTGAACTTGCCGTTCACCTGGACGACGCCGGGGTACAGCACCAGCTCGTGCTTCCCCTCGTCCGCGAAGCGCTTCTTCTGGACGATGTGGACGTTGACGTTCGGGTTGTAGAGCGGCGCGCCGTTCACCAGCCGCTGCTGCTGCGCGTCCGTGGTGCGCGGCCCCTCCCCCGCGTCCAGCACCGGCGCGTCCGAGGGCGCGGTGGCGGCCGGAGCCGCAGCGGGCGCGGAGGGCTCGGCGGGCGCGGAGG
>JAFADT010000234.1 GCA_023424585.1 Pseudomonadota bacterium | reverse complement strand
CGGAGACGCGGTCCTCCGTCACCCTGGGCAGCGCCGCCGCCACCACCGCGCCCACGCCCATCACCGCCGCCGCCAGCCCCGCGTGCGTCCAGAACGGGTCCCGCTTCGGCTGTCCGCCCGTCCCCGTCACTTGCGCTTCCCCAGCCGCGCCATCGCATGGAGGAAGCCGTAGAACCCCACGCCAATCCCCACCAGGCTCAGCCCCAGGAGCAGCCAGGGCGAGGTCCCCAGCCGCCTGTCCAGGAAGTACCCGCCCAGGACCCCCACCACCGCCCCACCCACCAGCTTCCAGACCGCGGAGATGTACGGCTCCGCCGCCCGCATCTGCCGGGCCGTCTCGCCCAGCTCACTGCCCGGCGCGCCCTCCTGACTCCGAGGCTCCTGGTCTGCCATGCGGACGCCTCACCAAACCCCGGAAAAGTCTTGGGTTTCCATCGCCAACCCCGACCCCGCCCCTTACACGCGCGGGCGCCGCTTAGCACCGAATGCGCGGCGCGTGCAACCGGTACGGGGACGCGGGGCGCCCCACCGCCAGCAGCGGTTGCCGCACCCGCAAGCGCAGCTACCACGGCGGAGGGGCCAGGGGGGTCGTTTCTCCTCGGAGGGGGCCCCCTTCCGGCAGGCGGCCCGGGAGGCGCCCGGTGGATCAGCGGCGGGGGGTGGCCCGGGGGGTGACAGGCGGCCGGGCGGAGCGCCCTCCGTCTCTCAGCACCGGGCCCGCGGCATCGCCAGCTTGCCGGGGGCCACGTTGGCCGCCCATGCCCAAGGAGTCACGCATGCCGAAGCCGCTCGAGCTCACCTCTCCGAAGTTCAAGGACGGGATGCCCATCCCCATCGCCTACACCGGCGAGGGCGACGACAAGGCCCCACCCCTGCACTGGGAGAACCTCCCCGCCGGGGCCAGGAGCCTGGCCCTCATCGTGGAGGACCCGGACGCGCCGGACCCGGCGAACCCCCAGCGCACGTTCTGCCACTGGGTCCTCTACAACCTCCCCGTCAACGCGCAGAACCTGCCGGACGGGGCCACCCTGGACGTGCTGCCGCAGGGGGTGAAGCTGGGGCGCAACGACTTCGGCCGGCAGGACTACGGCGGGCCCATGCCGCCCATTGGCAACCACCGCTACTACTTCAAGCTGTACGCCCTGGACACGGTGCTGCCGGACCTGAACCAGCCCACCCGCACGGAGCTGCTCAAGGCGATGGAGGGCCACATCGTGGGGGAGACCCAGCTCATGGGCACCTATGAGAAGGCGCACCACCGCAAGCACTGAAGGGGCGCGGGGCACCTCAAGGTGACGGCAGCTCGCGCGGCATCACGGCGGGCAGGTGGGGCACCTTGAGGTACTCCACGCGCGTAGGCCTCGGCTCCAGCGGGGGCCAGCCCGGCGCGTCCAGCGCGGCGAGCAGCGTAAGCACCGGGTAGTCGAAGGGCTCCACGTGCGGGCCCGACGCCGGCAGGGGGACGAGGCCCCACGCGAGCGACAGGCGCAGCCGCTCACACCGCGCCAGCTGCGGCACATACGCGGGCAGCCGCTGGAGCAGCTCCGCGTGCGGGGCGTGTTCGCCCGCCTCCAGGAAGCGGCAGTACGCGATGGCCTCCTCGCGGTTGAGCACCTCCGGCGGCACGTCCTGGAGGAAGCGCGCGCGCAGCGGGCCCAGCTCCGGCCGCTTCGCTTCGTCCACCCAGGCGAGCTGCTCGCGCACGCGCTCGGTGCGGTGGAAGTCCATCATCCGGCCGGCGCGCTCCACCACCGCCGGAGCGACCTGGCGGAGCGCCTCCGCCTCCGGCGGCGTCAGGCCCAGCGGGGCCAGGGCGCCGGGGGCATCGCGGCGCCACGCCTCACGAAAGCGGGGCTCCACGTGCAGCCGCGCCAGGACCTCCAGCGTTCGTGGGTAGCTCATCGTCGGTCGCTCATCGTGGGGCTCCGTTGCTCAAGCCGCGCTCGCGCCGCAGCGCTGGAGGATGGCGCGCGCGCGGGCCAGCTCCTCCACCAGCCGCGCGAAGGGAGGAAAGCCGCTGTCCATCTCGAAGTTCACCCCGCGCACCGGGCTGCGTGGCGCCACGTACTCCAGCAGGCGCCACACCTCCTCCGGCGAGGGCGCGGAGTGGCTGTCCAACCTCAGCCCCTCCATCGTGATGCCGCCCGCCAGGTGCACCTGCACCACGCGCTCCAATGGCAGCCGGTCCAGGAAGGCATACGGGTCGAACCCGTGGTTGACCGCGTTGCAATACAGGTTGTGCAAGTCCAGCAGCAGGCCGCAGTCCGCGCCCTCCACCACGCGGCGCAGGAACTCCGCCTCGTCCAGCGTGTTGAGCGGCGTGTGGAAGAGATACGCGATGTTCTCCACCACGAACGGCACGTCCAGGTCCGATTGCGCCGCCTTCACGTTGCGCACGCACGTGGCCACCGCCTCCTCCGTCAGCGGCACCGGCGTCAGCGCGCGCAGGGGCAGGTCCCCCACGCGCGTGAAGCACAGGTGGTCCCCGTGCCAGACGCTCCGGGTGACCTGACGGACGCGCTTCAAGCCCTCCCGGTAGCCGGGCGCGTCCACGCCGTCCGAGCCCACCGACAGCTCCAGGCTGTGGCCCACCAGCGGATAGCGCTTCGCGAGCAGCTCCAGCCGCCGCTCCGAGTCCGGCGTGAGCGGCAGGAAGTGCTCGGGCGTCACCTCCAGCCAGTCCACGCCGGGGTTGCCGCGCGCCAGGTGCGGGTTGAGGTCCCAGCGGTAGCTGAGCCCCACGCCCAGGAAGGGGAGGCCCATGGCTTCAGCCCTTGCGCCGCGCCATCACCTGGAGGTGCTGCCCCAGGACGGCGAAGCCCTCGTGCGCCAGCTGCTCCTGCAACGCCAAGATCTCCTCGCGCGCCGCCCACGCGTCCCACGGCGCCTCCGCGGTGCCGCCCCGCGCGGACGCCATCGCCTGGAGCATGTCGAAGAACATCACCGGCTTGCCGAAGATCTCCAGCAGCTCCGCGCCCGCGTCCGCCACCGCGCGCTCCAGCTCGCGCACCGTGAAGGCGTGCACCGGCAGGCCATACGGGCACGTCGTGCGGCCGTCGTGGAGCGTGCGGAAGGCCTCCCGCGGCCTGCCCATCTTCAGATAGCCGGTGAACGCCTCGTAGCGGTTGTCCACGCCCAGCACCACCGGCGCGCCCGGCTTCGCCACGCGCACCAGCTCCTTCACCGCGCGCGGGTACGCGTCCAGGCAGTACGACACCGGGTCGCCCTCGCAGAAGACCAGGTCGAAGGCCGCGTCCGGCAGCGCCAGCGCCGCGACGTCCCCCTCCACGAAGGCCGCGCGGTCCAGCAGGCCCTTCGCGGTGAACCGGGCCCTCGCGCCGTCCAGCATGCCCGGGGAGATGTCCAGCACGGTGACGTGGTGCCCGGCTTGCGCGAAGCGCGTGCCGAACTTGCCGCCCCCGCCGCCCGCGTCCAGCACGCGCCAGGTCGCGCCGTCCTTCGGCAGCAGCGCCTCCACCGGCTTCCAGGTGAGGTGCTCGTACGTCAGCCAGAACAGCTTGATGGCCGTGGCGTCCGGCGCGCCCTGGTCGTACTTCGGGGACACCTCGTCGTAGCGGCGCTTGAGGCCCTGCGGGTCGGCGGCGGTCATGCGAACAGCCCTCGGTCAGGTCAGTAGTTGAAGGAGATCTTCGTGAGGATCCGCCGCTCCTGGGAGCCGGCGAAGGGTTGGTCCGTGTAGACGAGGAAGACGTCGCTCCACTGGCGGTAGTGCCACCCCACCATCGCGTCCAGGAACGTGCCCTTCACGGAGTTGTAGTCCGCCAGCTCGTACACGCCGCCCTTCTGCAAGGTCAGGCGCGCGTAGAGGTCCGGGCTGAAGTGGTAGCGCAGCTGCGCGTAGCCAGAGAAGCTGTAGCCGTCCCCGGACGTGCCGTAGAGGTCGCTGTTCTGGGGCACGTTGAAGTTGCGCGTGTAGAAGCCGCTGAGGCGCGCGACGATGTGCGGCCCGATCTTGATGTTCGCCGCGCCGTTGAAGCCGCGGATCTCCCCGCCCAGGAAGCGGCCGGCGACGGCCGTCAGCGTGTAGCTCTGCCAGTCGTGCGGGAACAGGGTGAAGCCGAACGTGCCCAGCCGGTCCCGGAAGCCCAGGTTGTCGTCGTAGATGCCCTCCAGGTAGAGCGCGAAGTCGTGGTGCAGGTAGGGCTGCACGTTGAGGCGGTTGCGCCAGCGCGTGCGCTCGCCCTCGTGGTTGCGGCGCCACAGCGAGTCCCACGTCACGTCCAGCCGGGGCAGGAAGCGCCACTTGGGGAACGGCGTCAGGAACACGCGCGAGTTGTAGCCCTGCTTGTCCACCACCGGCGTCCAGCCCAGCGGGTTCGCGTAGTTCTTCCCGATGTCCTCGAACTGCAACCAGAACTCCGACAGCGTGTCGAAGCGGTGCAGGCCCACGTGGTACGCGTCCGCGTCCTCGTTGCCCAGCGGGCTCCAGCTGCGCAGCGCCTGCGCCTGGATGAAGAACTCCTCGAAGAGGTGGAAGTTGCCGTCCACGCCCACCGTCTGGAAGTCCGAGTCCCCGAACAGCCCGCCCCGCCCGCTGCGGTTGAGCGCCACCAGGGCGATCATCGACCGCTTCCCGATGTCCTGCTGCAGCCGCAGCACGCCGGAGTTGACGTTCTCGAAGACGTCGCGGCCCTGCGCGTCCTTGCCCGTGAAGTCGCGGTGCTGCACGTCCAGCATCGCGAAGTTGAGCCCCGCCACCTTGCCGGTGAGCTGCAGGCCGCCCCACACCCGGTCGTGCGGACGGAGCGCGACGCGGCGCGAGGTGAAGATGTTGATGGGCGCGATGAAGAGGTGCTCGCTCTCCAGGAAGAACTGCCGGCGCTCCGGCAGCAGCGGCTGGTCCGTGTCCAGGAGGAGGAAGCCCTGGTCCGCCTCCGCGTCGCTGAAGTCCGGGTTGGCGGTGAGCTTCAGCGACAGCCAGGGCGCCGGGTCGATGCGCGCGTCCGCGCCCACGTTGGGACGGAAGAGGCCGCGGTCGTCGCTGGACTTGAGCGCCACCGTGGAGGCCACGTACGGGGTGACGCTGAAGATGGGGCGCGGCTTGATGCCCTTGAGCCCCTCCAGGTGCGGGTAGCGGCTCACCTTCGCGCTGTTGACGCCGTCCGGCGTCCAGTTGCTCCACTCCTGGTTGCGCGACTGCTCGCGGTCCAGGAGCATGCCGAAGGTGATCTCGTCCTTCTTCTCGAACTGGAAGTTGGCGAACGGGATGCGCACCTCCGAAATCCACCCGTCCTCCACGATGGTGGACTTCGTCTCCCACTCCCCGCGCCAGTTGGTGGAGAACGCCTCGCCGTCATCCACGATGCGCCCGTCGGTGCGCACGCCCAGCGGGTTGGTCCAGAAGTAGTACGCGTTCCGGTGGTCCAGGTACGTGTCCAGGATGATGGTGATGTTGTCCTCCTGGTGGAGGAACCCCTCGTTCTGCACCGTGTAGCCGGTGATGCGCTCCGGCTTGGAGTCCAGGCAGTGGAAGAGGAAGTACAGGTTGTCCTGGTCGTAGAGGATGCGGACCTTCGTGTCGTCCGGCGCGGGCTTGCCGTAGTTGATGCGCGTGAGGTACCAGCCCGAGATCTCCGGCGCCGCCTGCCACGCTGGCTCGTCCCCCTTGCCGTCGATGGTGATGGCGTCCTGCGTCCGCGTCGCGGTGACCTTGTACGTCGAATCAGCGTGTCCCAGCGTGGGCACCAGCGCGGCCAACAGCGCGGTGCCCCAGCGACACACGTGGCGAAGGGGGCTCATCCGGGCTCCGAGGTGGGGGTGAGGGCGGCCACGGGGGCCGGTTCAGGCGTGGCGTGGGAGGACGCCTCGCGCACGCGCGACACACAGCCGAGCGCCAGCGCGAAGGCCACCGACGAGAGGAGGAACGTGCAGTGGATGCCGGCGGCTTGCGCGACGAAGCCGTAGGTGACGGGCGCGAGCACGGAGGCCAGCGCCGCGCAGGAGCCCAGCGCGCCCATGAACCGGCCGCGCTCGGAGGGCTGGGGGGACTGCTCCACCACCAGCGCGGACGCGGAGGAGCGGTGCAGGCCGTCGGGGATCGCCAGCAGCACCCAGGCCACCACCAGCGCCAGCAGCGCGGCGCCGTCCGGCAGCCATCCGCAAGCCCCCAGCACCGCCGCCATCACCGCCATGCCCGCGAGGCCCGGGATGATCATCCCCACGCGCCGGGGCATCCGGTCCGACAGCCGCCCGCCGAAGGGCTGCGCGAACGCGTACGTCAGCCACGACGCCGCCACCAGCGGCCCCACCGCCTCCCGGGGCGCGCCCAGCTCCACCGCGTACAGCGGCAGGTAGGTGGGGAACAGCGCCAGCGCGAAGGTGAAGAAGAACTGCCAGAGGAACAGCGCCGCCGCGCCGGGCCGGCCCTTCACGTAGGTGAACGGCGACACGAGCCCCCGGAACACCAGGCCCCACCCCGCGCCGCCGCGCCCCGCCTCCGCGCGCGAGGGCCGCGCCGGTTCGTCCAGCCCCAGGAGCAGCAGGCTGCCCGCGAGGAACAGGCCCCCCGCCAGGAAGAAGGTGCCCGCCACCGACAGCGCGCGGATGACGGCGGAGGACGCGAACAGCGCCGCGACGAACACCAGGTTCGACGTGGCGTCCAGCAGCGCGAAGAGGGTGGCGCGCTGCCTGGCGGGCGCGAAGTCCGCCACCATCGCGTTGGACACCGGCGCCGCGCTGCGCGACAGCAGCATCTTGAGGATCATCACGGCGGCGAGCGGCTGGGGGTCGTCCACCAGCGCCACCGCCGGCACCATCAGCGACGTGACGAGCGACAGGCCCACCACGAAGGGCTTGCGCCCATGGCGGTCCGACAGCGCCCCCAGCACCGGCTGCACGAAGATGGGCAGGAGCGCCCCCACCGTGTAGAGCGCGCCAATCTCCTGGAAGCCCAGCCCGCGCGAGCGCAGGTACAACGGCATCACCGGGTTGAGCAGGCCGGAGGCCGCCATGCCCAGGAGCCCCGAGCCCAGCATCACCCGCAGGTTCCCC
>JAFADT010001007.1 GCA_023424585.1 Pseudomonadota bacterium | reverse complement strand
GCAGCGCGCCGCGCCGCGCGAGCAGCCGGTGGGCGAGCGGCTGCCGGGGCTGGCGGAGCGGCTGGGCGCGGACCCCGAGCTGGCCTTCATCCGCGAGCGGCACCAGGAGGACTTCCGCGGGGCCTTCCGCGCCGCGCTGGGCAGGTTGGACACGCGGGAGCGCAACCTGCTGCGGCTGCACCATGTGCATGGCCTGTCCATGGACGCGATGGCGGCCACCACGCAGGCGCCGCGCTCCACCGTGGCGCGTTGGGTCGCCCGCGCCCGAGAACGGCTCCTGGCCCTCACCCGCGAGGAGCTGACGACGCGGCTGGGGCTCACCCCCGGCGAGCTGGACAGCCTGCTGCGCCTCGTGCGCAGCGAGCTGGACATCAGCCTGCGCCAGCTGCTGGCGGACTGACCCCGCGCTCCGAAATCACGGCCGGGTGAGACGAAATTCGCGAACTCTCGTCCCTGGGGAAAAACCGCAACCGATGGAACCACGGGCCGCCGCCGCGTCGAGTCGCGCGGCGTCGTGGACGCCGTGTGTCCGGAGGTGCGCGTCACGCCAGGGAGGAAGCCCATGAAGCCGTGGACCCGATGGAGCACCGCCAAGTCCGAAGTCACCGCCTGTCTGCGGGCGCCCCGCGCCTGGGCCGTGCCGCTGGCCTTGCTGGGCATGTTGGGGTGCACGAACGACGCGGGGAAGGAGGAGGCCGTCACCTCCGCGCCGGGGGACGCGCACGTGAAGGCGTGGGTGCCGGAGACGCCGGTGCCCGCTCCCGCGCACGCCGAGGGGACGGAGCACACGCTCCAGGTCGACTGGGTCCTCCAGGAGAAGACCGTGGAGGCGCTGACGGACCACTCGGCGCTGATCATCGACGGGACGGTGGAGTCCACGCGCTACGACGTCCTGCGCACCTACGCGCGGTCGAAGGAGGAGGGGGCGGTCCCGGGTGAGCTGAGCGGCCTCTACACGGACCTCCCCGTCACCATCGCGACCGTGAGGATCTCCGACATCGCGCGCACGTCGAGGGAGCTACGGAGCGCGTCGGGTGGCGTCGTCGCGCAGGGAGCCACCGTGGACGTCATGTATCCCGGCGGCCTGCTCGCCGATGGCTGCACGCTCGCGCCGGAAGACAGCCCGCTGCCCGAGGTGGGGGAGCAGGCGGTCCTCTTCCTCGCGCCGCAGGACGGCGTCAAACCGCTGGCCACGCAATCCCTGACGGGCGTCTACGGCGTGACGGGGGGCCCGGTGGGGCGCGTCCTCGTGAAGGGGGGCCTCGTGCAGGGCCCGAGCTCGCCGCTTCACGCCACCGCGCTCAAGGCGCACCTGGGCGGCCCCGTCGGCGCGCTGCTCGCGAGCGCCAGCGCTCGCGCCCGGGCCGTCGAATACGTCCGCCCCGAGGCGCGCGCGCTGCCTTCGGTGGAGGACGCGCCGGGCGGACCGACCGCCCAGAGTTGGTGCGGGGTGCCGCTCTTTGGCTACAAGTGGTGCCGCCGCCCCACGAACGTCACCTATACGGACTACACGACCACGCGCTGGCCGGTTGGCGACGCGATGAACGCGTGGATGTATACGAGCGTCTCGAACAGCCTGTACCTGTACTGGCGCGGCAGCGGCTCCTCCGACGTCATGGTCTATGAGAACTGGTACGGCACCAACGGCTGGTATGCCTATACCTGGAACTACGCGTCAGGGGGCTGCATGACCGGCAGCATCGTGAACATGAACAACACGTATCACGCGGGTGCGTACCACGCGAAGAGCGTCAGCGTTCATGAGATTGGTCACACCCTCGGCATCGCGCACCATCGGGATTGCAACTCAATCATGTATTACAATCCCCCCGCCTGTGGCTCCGCCGTCACGTCCTGCGACGCGCAGGTGGCGTCGGAGCTGTATCGGTACTGAAAGCCGCTGGCAGGCGAGGTGGCGGCGGTGGACGGGCGCTGATGCTCAGCGTCCGTCCCAGAACGCCATGTCGCCGTACTCCCAATCCCAGGGCACGCCAGCCTCGCCCAGCACGAAGCGAACCAGGTGGGGATAGGCGGGCTCGGCGCGGACGTCGTTGCTCAGGATGAGCACGCAGCGGCGTCCGCGCGGCAGGCACACGAGGGTGTTGGCGGTGCTGTCGTTGTGGCCGTTCTTGAAGAACCCGCGTCCCTGGGGGCCGTCGAACACCACCACGCCCAGCCCCGCCGCCAGGTCCTTGCGCCGCGACTCCGGCGGCAGTTCATCCTGGAGGGTGGGGAACTGGCTCCGGGGGATGATGGGCAGTTGCGGCGAGGTCATCCGGGTGAAGGTTTCAGGCGACAGGCCCTCACCGCTCACCAGCGCCGCGGCGAAGCGCGACAGGTCGTCGAGGGTGGTGTCCATGGAGCCTGCCGCGCGCACCCGGCTGCGTTCGTCGTGCGGCTCCACGCCGCCGTCGAGCTTCCAGCCGTCCGCCAGGTTCGTTGCGAAGTCGGGCCGCCACGTCATGCTGGTCGTGCGCATGCCGAAGCGGTCGAACACGCGCCGTTGCAGCTCCGCGCCCACGTCCAGCCCGAGCCCGCGCTCGAGCACGAACTGCATCAGGATGATGCCGTCACCGGAGTACGCGAAGCGGCTGCCGGGCGCGAAGTGGATGCGCAGCCGCTCGTCCGGTTCAAGGAAGCCGAAGTTGGCGAAGCCCGCGCTGTGGGTGAGCAACACGCGCGGCGTGATGTCCCGCCAGCGTTCGTCACCCGCCAGGTGGGACCAGGTCGAGTAGCGGTCCTCGTCCGGGTACTGGCGGCTCACGAACCGCTGACGTCGTGGCACAGCCGCTGGCAAGCAACACACACAGGGCCCAGGTCCGCAGCGCGTTCCGCAATCGGCTCTCCTCCAGCGCGAAACAACCGCGAAGCACGAAGCGTACTCCACGGCTGGAGACCGCCCAGGGTCACTCGATGGAGGGCGGCTCGGGCTCCAGGAGGTGCGGGGGCTCCGACTGCCCTTCATCTCGGAGCCTGAGCGCGCGGTCGATGCGCGCGGCGGCGCTGATGAGGCCGAGGTGACTGAAGGCCTGTGGGAAGTTCCCCAACTGCTCGCGCGTCAGCGGGTGGATCTCCTCCGCCAGCAGGCCCAGGTGGTTCGACGCCTCCGCGTGCGCGACGAAGACGTCCTCGGCCTCCTGGATGCGATTGGCCAACGCCAGCGCCTCCGCCAGCCAGAAGCCGCAGAGGATGAAGCCTCCCTCCGGCCCCGCGACCCCGTCCTCCATCCGGTACCGGCGCAGGAACGGGCCCGTGCCCAGCTCCGCGCGCAGCCAGTCGAGCGTCCTCAGGATGAACGGATCCGTCCCCCGGAAGCAGCCCACGATGGGCAACTGCAGCAACGCGGCGTCTGGCTCGTTGCCTCCGTAGACGCCGACGAAGTGCTTGCGCGCCGGATCCACGCCGTTGCGCAGGATGTCCGCCCGGATGACGTCCGCCAGGTCGGCACTGGACTGCTCCAGCGCCGTCTCCCCGAAGAGCCGTGCCAGGTGCTGCCCCCGGCGCAGGGCCAGCCACCCCATGAGCTTCGAGTGGACGTTGTGCCGCATCTCCCGGCGCGGCTCCCAGATGCCGTGGTCGGGCTCGCTCCAGCGGCGGGCGGTGGCGTGGATGACCGAGCGGAGCAGCCGCCAGGTGCGCAGCGGCAGCCGCCCGCCGGAGCGCTCGTAGAGGTACGCCGCGTCGAGCAGCGCGCCCGCGGTGTCGAACTGGAATTGGTCCTTCGCGTCGTTCCCCAACCGCACCGGCCGTGAGCCCTGGAAGCCGGCCAGGTGGTCCAGCTCCCGCTCCGGCGGCACGGAGGCACCGTCCAGCGTGTACATCACCTGAAGCGTGTCACCGCGCTGCAACGTGTCGCGCACGAAGTAGAAGAACTCGCGGGACTCGCTCTGGAAGCCGAGGAGGTTGGTGGCGCGCACCGCCATCGCGGAGTCGCGGACCCAGCTGAAGCGGTAGTCCCAGTTGCGAGGCCCTCCCATCCACTCGGGGAGCGAGGTGGTGGGCGCGGCCACCATCGCGCCCGTGGGGCCGTACATCAGCAGCTTCAGCGCCAGCGCGGAGCGCAGCACGTGGTGCCGCCACGGCCCTTCGTAGTGGAGCTGCTGCGCCCACTCGCGCCAGGCCTGGCGCGTATCCCGCAGGTGGTCGAAGGGCCGGTATGCGGCCAGGGGCTCCGGCCGGTCGGAATCCCACGACAGGATCATCCAGCGCCGCTCGCCCGGTCCCATCCGGATGCGCGCCTGGAGGCCCGTGTCTCCCCGGCAGGGTTGGCCGCGCAGCGCCTCGCAGGGCCGCCACTCCGCCTCCCCGCTGAGCACGGCGACCAGCCGCTCCCCTCCCGAGCCCCGGGCGACAAGGCCGTGCTCCTCTCGCTCCACCCGCGTCCGCGACGCGCCGTAGCCGAAGCGCGGGTCGAAGACGATGCTCAGCTCCACCGGGCCCTCCAGGCACTCGATGCGCCGGTGCACCTCGTGGACGGTGGAGCGGGGGTCGTTGCTCCACGGCATGTAGTCGATGATGCGGATGGCTCCCCTGCGCTCGAAGCGGAACAGCGTCTCCAGGACGTTGGTGTCCGGGTCGTAGCGTTGCAGGCTCTCGAAGGGCCACACGACGGGGGTGATGCCGGTGATGCCGCCCTTCGCGTCATCGAGGATGCCCGCGAAGACGCTCGGGCTGTCGAAGCGGGGGAAGCAGAGCCAGTCGATGACGCCGTCCGGCCGGACGAGCGCGCAGGAGCTTCCATCGCCAATCACCCCGCGGGCGGCCAGGGAGATCTCCCGGTAGGACGCCGGGTTGGTGAACCGGAAGGGGCGGGCCATCCGCCTGGCGGCGCTGTAGAGGTCCATGAGCAGGCGTGTCGCGGGGCAGGAGCGCGACCTCCCGCCCTCAAAGTAGCCACGCCCGCCAGACGGCCGCGCCTGGACGCTGAATCAAGCGGTGCCCTTCTGGGGGAGCAGCAGCGCGGCGGCCAGCACGGCTCCGTAGGCCGCCGCGCTTCCATGAACGGCGAGCGCGAAGGCGAGCGAGGCACCGCCATGCAGCACGGTCAGCGCGTCCACGGTGGGCATCACGATGCAGGCGAGGACGAAGACGCCCGCAGCCTGTCGCTGCCGGATGGCCACCAGGGCGAACATCGCCAGTGCCACGCCGAGTCCCTGCCTGCCTTGACGTAGTAGAGCCAGGGGATGACCTCGCCCCCGGAGTTGGGGGCGCTCGGCGACCGGACGCTCGCCAGCGCCATGGGCTGGATGCACGCGGAGCCAGGACGGAGCTGGACCGTGAGCCAGCTGGCGCGGCGCGCGGGGACTTCGAGGGCGATGCTCGCGCGGTGCTTCGCGAGCGAGGTGGGTGTGGCGCCTCATGAGTACCTGACGCGGCTTCGGATGCAGGAGGCCGCGCACGCGCTGCGGGAGGGGCAGGGCGGGCTCGCGGCCATCGCGGGCCGCGTGGGCTACGAATCGGAGTTCGCCTTCAACCGGGCGTTCCGGCGGGAGATGGGAGTGCCTCCCGGCGAGTACCGGCGCCGTGCGCACCGGCTGGAGGGAGCTTCTTCCGGGCCCCCTCGATGCGCCATCCCCCAGAAGAGGTAGAGACAGTCAACGTCCGCCTGGACATCGTGCGCCCCGAACACCGACCTCTTGGGGGCGTCACACAGGTATGAAGATTCATCGGATGTTGGCAGTGGTCGCGGGACTGTCCCTGGCGGGTTGCGGCGGCGGTGACGACCCGGGGGAGGACAACACCCCGCCGGTGACGTGCTCCGCGGCGAACTGCGCGGGCTGCTGTTTCAACAACACCTGTCAGACGGGGAATACCGCTTCCGCGTGTGGAAAGGCCGGGGCCACGTGCCAGACGTGCAACGCGGCCCAGGTCTGCAAGACGGAGCAGACGTGCGGCGCGGACCCGGCGGGTGTCTGGCTCGTCCAGCCCCTGTCCGCTCAGATCACGGCCAACAACAATGGCTCGGCCTGGGATGCGGATGGCTCCGCGCCGGATGTCTTCGTGGAGATGCAATGCCCGGGGGCGACGCTGGCCTCCTTCACACCGGAAGTGGAGAGCTATACGCCCGCCTGGGCTTCGGGCGGTTGCACCGCCACGGCGGGTCGCCTGCTCTCGGAGCCATGGGGCTTCCGCGTCTGGGACAGTGATATCAGCGTCAATGACACCATTACCGGCGTCCTCCTGTATCAGTTCAGGGAGGAGGACCTCACCGCGGGCCGTGTCACGCTCCAGTCTTCGGGGGGAATGACGTCCATCACCGTCGGCGTCCGGAAGCAACCGTAAGGGCGCGAACCAGGACCTGCCAGGGGATGGCGGCACCGAGCGCCGCGCCTGCTGCTCGAAGCGCCGCGTGGCCGCTGTCGAGCAGCACCGGGCTGAGCATGTGGGCGCAATCGAAGCTCAGCCCGGAGCGCGCCGTGGCGGACGGGTCATATGGCTTTGTCTCATTGCCCGACGTGGCGACGAGCAGGTGCGCAGGGCAACGGCGGCGAGGTCTTTCTCCTCTTGCGCGAACCGGGGCGCCACCCTCGTCCGCCATGGCTTTCCCCTCCGAGCCGTCTTCCGTCGCCAACCCTCCCGCTTTCGCACCGTCCCCACGCCTGGACGGTGCTGCTCGCGTTCGTGCTCCTGCTGGTGACGCTCGTCGTTGGGAGCGTCAGCGTGGCCAGCATCGCGGCGGCCATTGGGATTGCGCGGTCCGGTGTCGCTCCTGGGACAGCGCCGCCATGGCCGCGCTGATGGAGAAGCTCAAGGTCATGACGCTGCTGGCGGTGTGCGCGCTGGCCTTCGTCGGCGCATCCGGGGGGAAACTGCGAGGATTTGTAAGGTGTGTGCCTCCGCCCTGGCACGTGGTTCGCGGTGCCGGGGGCAGCGGGATGAGACCCAGGGCCCGGTGCTGCCCTGAGCCGCCATGTTCTTCTCATGACGCGTCCGAAGGCATGAGACGCCAGTGACATGCTCTGGTGCGTCCTTGACGCGCCCGGGATGAGGCGAGCAGATTTTGAGCTGGCACGGGCCCGATGTGTGTCATCGGCGCCTCATTGCTCATCGCCTGTCCAGCGCAACGGGCGGACCGGTCATCCAAGCGAGGTCTGTTGATGGTTGCCGAGAGCCGGAGCTCGACCCCCCTCTTCGTGGCGAGCTGTCTGGAGGACCGTGTCTGGTGCCTGGACGGTGACTCCGGGATGATCCTGGCGAAGATCCCCGTGGGGCATGAGCCCCGCTCCGTCGCGCTGAACAGTGACAAGAGCCTGCTCTACGTCAGCAACAGCGGCGATGGTTCGGTCTCGGTTGTCTCGACGCGTGAGCTTCGGGTCGTGGACACCTTCGCCGTCGGCCCGGATCCGCGAGGCCTGGCCGTCAGTCCCGAGGGGCGCTGGTTGTGGGTCCTGAGCAGACAGGGCTCCAGGCTCTGCGTGCTGGAGGCGCTCAGCGGTCGGCCTGTCCACGAAGTGGCGGTCGGGCGCGGACCCCGGAACCTGACTCTGGCGCCCGAACGGAACCTGCTCTTCATCACCAACAACGCGGACGACACAGTCTCCGCGGTGGAGCTGGATTCGCTGAGGGTACAGAGAACCTTCCCCGTCAGGGGACAGCCATATGGCGTGTTGTATTGCGACGGCCTCCTGTATGTGACGTCCATCCGAGACCACGTCGTCTCCATCCACGACCCGGGCTCGGGCCGGGAGGTGGGCTGCATCCTCGTGGGAAGACATCCCACCAGCATCGCCCCCAGCCCGGATGGGCGCTGCCTCTATGTCACCAACCTCGACGATGACGCGCTCTCACGGGTGGACCGGCACGCTCGACAGCGGCTGGAGTCACTCCGCGTGGGGAAGAGCCCCTTCGCCGCCACCCTGAGCGCGGATGGGCAGCGGCTCTTCGTGTCCTGCAATGGAGACCACTCCGTGTGGGTCATGGAATCCTCAACGGGTAGAAAACTGAGCGTTGTTCAGGTCGGCCGCGACCCGCATGGCCTTGCCGTGGCGGATTAGCGGGCCCAGCGCGCCTTGGGACAAGACCGTGGAGGTCACAAAGACAACCTCTCACGTCTGGGGGCTCGAACGTGTGAGCCCTTGGCTACATACCCAGGATGACGGGGCGCGACCAGCCAATATCAAGAGTTTCGTCTGCCCCTCAAGTGCTGGATTTCACACGGCGTTCGAGTCGCGAAAGGCCAATCCTCATCAGGATTCATGGCTCGCGTGAGGTGTCCCAATACGGTGTGTTCATGCGAGAGGGATTGATTGGGAGGAGCGCGGGATGAAACGGGAGAACCCGTTTTTCTTTGATGACGGCTTGAAGTGTGTTTGGGTCTCTGCTAGGTAATCAACAACTCATGCACGCGGGCGGGGCAGTGTGAGCCGCCATGGGGCGGCAGTCCTCGCATTGGGACGCGGCTGCTGGTCTCGCTGAGAAGCGTTCGAGGGGGCTCTAAATGATCAGGGATGTGCCATTCATCATCAGGGGGGAGAAATACAGCCCGAGCGAGGGCTCTCATCGTCTCCTGACGCTTGATAATGGCTCGGTCGTCAGGTTTCCCATCCTTGATGCCGCCATGACGAAGCAGATCGTGGAGCAGGACACCAAGGCCCTGGAGAAGCTGTCACTGCATGAGATTGTCGGCTTCCTCTATAACGCGGGACAGAGCTGGAAGTCCAAGGAGTATACCCGGCGCAAGATGTACATCCGGGCGCTGGTGAGCCACCTCGGCTTCTCCGAGAAGATGGCGGAGCTGGAGGCGAACTGGATCTCCATGCTGCTGTCGTCCCACGCCGTCACGTACGACATCGTGACGACGGAGCTGGGCAGCCGACACATCCTGGACAAGTGGGTCCTTCGCGAGGAGGCGGAGGTCCGCGCCTATCCCAAGGGGCTGTCGCTCCACACGCTGGCCGGCAACGTCCCCCTCTCGGGGGTCGGCTCCATCGTCCGGGCGCTCATCACGAAGAACAGCGTCGTCGTCAAGTCCTCCTCGGGGGACCCCTTCACGCCGCTCTTCCTGGCCCAGAGCTTCCAGGACATCGAGGCGAACCACCCGGTGACCCAGGCGATGTCGGTGATCAACTGGGCCGGTGGGCAGGAGGGGGCGCTGGAGGATCAGATCGCGCGGGCCGCGGATGTCATCTGCGCATGGGGAGGCCGGGATGCCATGCGGTGGGCGGCGCGCTACGCCTCGGAGAAGACGGACGTCGTCAAGTTCGGCCCCAAACGGAGCCTGGCCGTGGTCACCCAGGGGAGCGACCTCAAGGCCGCGGCCCGCTGTCTGGCGCACGATGTCTCCTATTATGATCAGCGCGCCTGCTTCTCGGTCCAACAGGTCTTCACGGACGTGGACCTCGGCGAGTTCATCCCCCACCTCGTGGAGGCGATGAATGTCTACAAGCAGGTCCTGCCCAAGGGCTTCCACGACTTCGACGAGAAGGCCGCGCGCACGCTCGCGGTCAGCGAAGCGCTGTTCATGGGGATGCCTTTCTACCACGACCCCGAGGGCAGCTGGGCGTTCGCGGTCTGCTCTCCTGAGTTCGTGGGGCTCCACCCGCTGGGGCGGACGCTCTTCATTCACCCCATCAAGTCTGTCGATGAGGTCGCGCAGTACGTGGACGGTGATGTCCAGACCGTCGCCGTGATGCCCTTCCACGCCGTGGAGGGCCTGCGGGACCGGATGGCCAGCAAGGGCGTGTCCCGCTTCGTGGAGCTGGGCATGAACAACATCTTCCGGGCTGGCACGGCGCACGACGGCATCTTCCCCCTCCAGCACCTGGTCCGCCTGTCTTCGACGGAGCAGCCCAGCGCCCTCTACACGAAGACCATGACGATCCGAATTGATCAAACAAGCTTCCTTGAGAACGACCGGTTCGTGGAGTTCGTGCCGTGAGGGCCCTCACGCTTCAGGAGCCGCCGCTGGACTACCGCGTCGTCAACGCGAGCTCCGACCTGGACCTGCTCATCCACTCCGAGGAGCCCTGGTACGACCTGCCCCTGGTCGAGCAGCAGCAGCTGACCCAGCGCTTCGTGCGGGAGGCCCTGGTCAGGCACCTGGATTCCTGCCCCCAGTACCGGATGTACTTCGAGCGGAGCCATGCCCGCGTCGACGGACCCCTGGAGAAGATCCCGCTGCTGTCCACGCGGGCGTTCAAGTACAGCGAGGTCCGCAGCGTTCCCCGCGATGACATCGAGCAGTGGTATCTGAGCAGCGGCACCAGCGGGGGGCCCCAGAGTCGGATTGGCCGGGATCGCGTCACCATCGAGCGGCTCATCGGTTCGGTCCGCACCAGCCTTGGGCTCATCCAGGACTGGCACGAAGAGGACTTCACGGTCATCAACCTGGGGCCGGGCCGCGAGGATGCGGGCAACGTCTGGTTCCAGTACGTGATGAGCCTCATCGAGCTGCTCTTCCCCACGTACTCGGTGGTGAAGGACGGGGTCCTGCACCCCGACGAGGTGCTCCCGGTCCTGGACTACTTCGCCGCGCGCCCCGGCTTCATCGGCGTCGTGGGGCCGCCCTTCCTCGTCCACGACCTCTGTCAACGGGTCCGGGCGCGCGACCGCCGCATGGACCTGGGGTCCCGGCTCACCATCCTCACCGCGGGCGGCTGGAAGCGACAGTCGGGGCGGATGCTGCCCCGCGACGAGTTCGAGACGTATTGCGTTGACACCTTCCGGCTGGAGGACGGCTCGCAGGTGCGGGATGCCTTCAACCAGGTCGAGCTCAACACTGTCTTCATGGAGTGCTCGGCCCGGGAGAAGCACGTTCCGCCCTGGGTCCTGGTCGCTGCCCGGGATCCCCATACTTTGGAGGTCCTTCCTCCCGGGACGCCAGGTCTGATGTCATACCTGGACGCTTCGTCCAACAGCTATCCCTGCTTCCTGGTGACAGAGGACGTGGGGAGCACCCGGGCGGGGGTTTGCGGATGCGGTCGTGAAGGCATTCGCGTCGATATCCAACGCAGACTGGTCACGCGCGCCCAGAAGGGGTGCGCCTTGGCAATGGAGGCACAGAAGAGATGAGCGCGACAGCTCCTGCTCCGGAGATTTCCTTCCAGCAGTTCGAGATCGGCCCTCCGGATCGACGGGTGATGGTCTGGCGGACTGTCAATATCGACAGGGCCATGCGGTCCATCCCCATCCTGATTGCGCCGGGCTTTGGTCGGAAGATGTCGGCGTTTGGTCCGCTGGCCATGTACCTGGCCTACAGCGGGTTCGAGGTCTTCCGCTACGACCCGCTGGACCATGTGGGGCTCAGCTCCGGCGGCATGGAGGACTTCACCATGAGCAAGGGGCTGGCCTGCATGCAGCAGGTCATCGACTGGATGCGCGAGGAGCGTGGCCTGTCGGGCGTGGGCGTCGTCGCCACCAGCCTCTCGGCGCGGATCGCCTATCGCCTCGTGGCCAGGTCCTCGGACGTGCGCTTCCTGGTCACCGCGGTGGGGGTCACCAACCTCCAGTACACGCTCAAGCAGGTCTTCGGCGTGGACTACTCGACCTATGCCCCGGAGGCGCTGCCGGAGTTCGTCACCTTCGAGGAGCGTCACAACGTCCGGGCGGCTACCTTCCACGCCGACTGTGTGGCCCACGACTGGTTCGCCCACGCCACGACGGTGCGTGAGGTCTCCTCGTCGGCCACGCCCATCATCGCGTTCATCGGCAGCAACGATGAGTGGGTCCGCGAGGAGGACGTGCGCGGGGCCCTCGCGTCGGGCAACGGGCTGCGCCGGCTCTACAACCTGACGGGCAGCGGCCATGACCTGGGCAACAACCCGCAGGTCGCGCGCTACCTGTTCAAGGAGGTCGCCCGGGCCGCCGACATGGTGACCGAAGGCAAGCCGGAGATGACGGAGCTGGAGCTCGAGCCACAGTTCAATGTCATCTCCGAGCACTCCATCCGGGAGCGCAGGCTCTATCAGGCCGCGGATGCCCAGGCGATCGGGGCCGCGCAGCTGGCGGCGAAGGCCGGTTGAGAGGGTTGTGTTGACACTGTCGGCCAAGGCCGGATCACAAGGGGAACCGGAAACCTGAACACGAGGCATCGGGGGCCTATTGACGTATCAGTGGGGGCGCGTCGATTCACGCGTCTGGTCTCTCAATGCTTGGCGAGGGTCCTTCGGGGCCCCGCATAGGGGGTAATGAACATGAAGTGGGGAATGTATCTCAACACCGCGAAGCCGCCTGACTTCACGGAGCGCGAGGTCCTGGAGAACGCGCTCTTCTACGGGCAGATCGCGGAAGAGACGGGGTTCGAGAGCGGCTGGGTCCTGGAGCATCACTTCACCAACTACGGCCTCTGTGGCTCACCGATGGTGATGGCTTCCTTCGTCCTGGGGGCGACCCGCAAGCTCAAGATCGGCACGGCCATCAACGTGCTGCCCATCGAGCACCCGGTCCGTCTGGCGGAGCAGGTGGCCCTCCTGGACCACATGAGCAACGGCCGCTTCATCCTGGGCATTGGCCGGGGCTTCTTCGACAAGGACTTCGCGGTGTTCGGGGTCGACATCCGGAACACGCGGAAGATCTTCCAGGACTGGTATGAGATCATGCGAGACGCCTGGACGAAGGGGACGGTCGCTGGCAACAGCGAGTTCCTCAAGTTCCCGGCGGTGCCCGTCCAGCCCAAGCCGATCTCCGACCCGGTGCCAGTCGTCGTCGCGTCGATGTCTCCGTCGACCATTGAATGGGTTGCCAAGAACAACCTGTCGATGATCATGCAGCACGACATCGAGCACGAGGCGAAGGTCGCCAACATCGAGCTCTACAACGAGACCTCGCGCCAGCACGGCCATGACCCGAGCAAGGTGGAGCACACCCTCTCCATGGTGGTGGGGGTCGGCCGCAACGGCGATGAGATCCGTGAGAAGTGCCGCCGCTATCTGCTCTGGTTCGAGCAGGAAGTGGAGCACGCCCAGAACATCGTGAACATCGTGCGCGAGCACAAGGTGGAGGCGTACGACTGGCACCTCCAGTACTGGCGCCAGGCCGCGCTGAAGGGGGACACGCCGATTCCGCGCGTGGTCAGCAACCTGCTGCGCCTCAACCCCATCGGCACCCCCGAGGAGTGCATCAAGACGATCCAGCAGATCGTCGATGCCACGGGCGTGAGCCGCATCGTGTGTGCCTTCGAGGCCGCGGGCAAGCGCGAGGACGTGCTCCAGTCAATGAAGCTCTTCAACGAGGAAGTCCGGCCGCACATCAAGCCGGCGAAGAAGAAGACCTGAGCGGGTGGTCGTTCCGAGGAAGCAGGGGCCACCGGCTCTGCCGTGTGGCTCCTGTGAAGGCTTGCATCCATTTCATTCTTGAGAGCGCATCGGGTGCGAAGCCATGGGGGTTCGCGGCCCCGGCGCCCGTGTGCCTTGTCAATGTTGGGGGAATGGCTGTGAATAAGATCTTTGTGACGGGGGGCTCCGGCTTCGTCGGAAGCAACGTCCTCAAGCTCCTGCTCCAGCGGGGTGACTGCCAGGTCACCGTCTTCGATCTCAAACCGCCCCAGGGCCTGGCGGTGGACTTCGTGGAGGGCTCCATCGGTGACGCGGAGGCGCTGGCGCGGGCCATGAAGGGCCACGACCGGGTCTTCCACCTGGCGGCGATGCTGGGCGTCGAGGCGTGTCAGAAGGACGAAGCGCTGGTCTATGAGACCAACGTGCAGGGCACGCGCAACGTGCTCGCGGCCATGGAGGCGCACGGCATCAAGCGGCTGCTCTTCTCGTCCTCCTCTGAAATCTACGGCGACGGGCAGGCGGAGCAGTTCCGCGAGGTGGACGTGCCACAGCCGAAGTCCGCCTATGGGAAGAGCAAGGTGGAGGGGGAGCGGCTGTCGCAGCAGTTCGCCGAGCGCACCAGCTCCGTGGCCACGGTGGTGCGTCTGTTCAACGTGTACGGGCCCGGGCAGCGCGAGGACTTCGTCATGGTCCGCTTCTGCCGGGGCGCGATCTCCAACTCGCTGCTGCAGGTGCATGGGACGGGCGCCCAGACACGGACGTTCACCTTCATCGACGACGCGGCGAAGGGCATCGTCGCCGCGGCCTTCGCGCCCCAGCAGCGCCCGTTTGAAATCTTCAACATCGGCTCCAAGGAGACGGTGACCATCTCCACGCTGGCGCAGCGGATCCGGGAGATCGCCAACAGCCAGAGTCCCCTGGAGGTCGTCCCCTTCGGGGCGACGCAGGTCGGACGGAACCTGAGCTTCGAGGTCTTCCGCCGCATCCCGGACGTGGCCAAGGCCGCGCGGCAGATCCCCTTCGAGGCGAGCACCTCCCTGACGGAAGGCATCCGGCGGACGCTGGAGTGGGTCCGCGACGGCAAGCAGGGAGACGGCGCTTGAGCCAGGACTTCATCCCGTACTCGAAGCCCTTCTGGACCTCCGAGGAGACGGACGCGCTCACGGAGGTCATCCAGTCGGGCTGGTGGACGACGGGCCCCCGTGTGCAGCGGTTCGAGGAGGGGCTGCGCGAGCGGATGGGCGCGAAGGGCGTCGTCTGCGTCGCGAACGGCACGGTGGCGCTGTATGCCCTCTTCCACCTGCTCAAGCCGAAGGAGGGCAAGGTCCTCTACGTGACCTCGGCGCTCAACTTCCTGGCGGGGCCGGCCAGCGCCAGCCTGCTGGGCTTCGATGTCGCGTTCACGGACGTGGAGCCGGACACCCTGAACATGGATCCGCGCGCCCTGGAGCACGTGCTGCGGACCCGGGCCAGCGGCTACGCGGCCGTCATCATCAACCCGGTGCACTTCGCCGGGGTCCCCGCGGACATGGACGCGCTCGCCGGGGTGGCGGCGTCCCATGGGGCGCTGCTCGTCGAGGACAGTTGTCACGCGCTGCTGGGGAACTTCCCGGGCGGCGCCCTGACGGGCAACCACCCTTCCGCGAGGGCGGGCGTCTTCAGCTTCCACCCCACGAAGAGCCTGGGGACGGGAGAGGGGGGCGCCATCCTCTCCAACGACGAGGCGCTGCTCCAGCGGCTGCGGCTCTTCTGTAGCCACAACATGCAGCGCTCCGGCTTCGCCAGGAAGGAGCAGGCGTTCGACGAGCGGGGCGTCCAGAACCCCTGGTACTACGAGGTCGCGGAGCCTGGGCTCAACCTGCGCATGTCGGAGCTGCACGCCGCCGTGGGCCTGGTCCAGCTCAAGCGGCTGGATGAGAGTCTGGCCCGCCGGCAGGCGCTGGCGCGCACCTACCGCCAGGATCTCGCCGGACTGGGACCCGTCACCCTGCACCCCAGGGACCCCCGCCGCACGTCCGCGCTGCATCTGTTTCCGGTGGAGCTGGACCTGCGGCGCCTGGGCCTGTCCAAGGCCGCCGTGTTCCAGTTCTTCGAGGCCCGGGGCATCCGCCTCCAGGTGCACTACACGCCCCTGCACTGGCAGCCGGCCTTTGAGTCGCTCCCCCTGGTGCGTGGCGCTGGGTTTCCCGTCGTGGACGCGGTCGCGCCGGGGCTGGTGAGCCTGCCCATGTATTACGGTCTGACGGACGCGGAGCAGGCGAAGGTCATCTCGGCCCTCCGCGAGCTGTGTGGGGCCGCACGATGATCCTCTCCATCCCGTTCCTGGCCAGCCGCATGGAGCAGTTCTCTCCCGCGACCCTGGAGCAGGGGTTCGGCGTGGAGGCGTCACTCTTCGACCGCCAGGACATCGTGGATCCCGAGGTGTGGCGCCAGGTCCAGGCGAACACGCTGCGCATCGCCCGCGAGCACCGTCCCGCGAGCTACACCTTCCACTTCCCGGTCAATGACTGCAACTACCTGGAGGACCCGCTGGTCCGGCAGCGCGTCTGGGAGAGCCTGGAGCTGGTGGATGCGTGCGGCATGGATGGGCTCGTGCTGCACTCCAACCTCATCTATCCGACGGACGAGTGGCGGCGGCTGGACCCGGCCCGGAAGTGGGAGCAGTACCGGGAGTTCGCGCAGGAGCTCCAGCAACGGACCCGGGGGGCGCGCTTCTGGGTGGGGCTGGAGAACATGCCCATCCACGGAAACGACGCCGAGGAGCTGGATCCCGTCCTGGTGTTCCCCCATGACTTCGAGGGGCTGTACGGCGGGAACGTGGGCATCACCTGGGACTTCTGCCACTACAGCTATTCTGTCTTTGTCGCCAGCAAGCTCCTGGCGAACGAGCTGGACGAGCTGGACGAGTACCCCCGGGTGCAGCCCGCGGGCTACATGGACTTCCTGGCGCTGGGGGACCACATCGTCCACTACCACTTCAGCGCCTTCCGTGGCGTGGCGTCCCGCCGGCGGGGAACGCGGTGCGTGGAGGGCATGCCGCCCTGGGACGCGGACGTCCCGGAGTCCGTGTATCGCGAGGCCTTCGCGCACATCTGCCGGAGCAAGGCCAAGGCGACCACGCTGGAGATCCGTGAGACGGATTACCGGTTCCGGAAGATGGCGTTCCAGGTCGCGGACTGGTGTCGGACCCTCATGGAAGACTCCCCAGTGCACCGATGAGCCAGGCACGACACGAGGATGGATTCGCGCGGCTCGAAAGCCCGGCTCCCAGGCACGGGGAGCTGGTCGCGCTGCTGCAAGCGCTCATCCAGGCGCACCCCATCTACGACTCGGAGGGGATCCTCGAGGCGCAGCGCATCTGCGCGCGGGAGATGGAAGCCCTGGGGCTCCAGGTGACGTGGGAGCGGATCGACCATGCGCGGCTGCGCGAGTCCCCGCACTACGTGGACGTCACCGCCTTTGGCGGGCGCTTCAGCGACTACGGCAAGGGCGAGCGGTTCAACCTCGTCGGCAGGGCGGAGCTGGGGCCGGGGGGGCCGGCGCTCATCCTCAACGGGCACCTGGACGTGGAGTTCGTGACGGGACCCGGCCAGTGGGCCCACGCCGGGCTGTGGCGCTCCGGGGCGCTGCGGGACGGGCGCATCTATGGCCGTGGCGCGTCGGACATGCTGGGGGGGGTGGCGTGCTTCCTGTTCGCGCTGAAGCAGGTCATGGGCCGGCTGGGCAAGCGCGGCAGCATCGAGGTGCAGCTCGTCGTGGACGAGGAGATTGGAGGCAATGGAACGCTCTGGTCGCTGATGTCCACGCCAAGGCGCCGGGACGCCATCGCGCTCATCGGCGAGCCCACCGGCGGCGTGGTCTGCCATGGCTCGCGGGGGTTCCATCAGTTCAAGGTCGTGTGCGAGGGGCGCCCCGTCCACATGGTCTTCGCCAGGCCCTACGACAACGCGAACCAGCTCCTGGCGGTGGTGAGCCTGTGCCTGGAGGAGCTGGATGCCTGGGTGGGGGAGCGGTGCGCCAATCCCGGCTCCCGGTACATCATGTATGGGGAAATGTCGGGCGGCTCGGACGCGGCGGTTCCCGCGAGCTCGGCGGAGCTCCGGGTGACGGCGGCGCTGCCGGTCAGCCTGTCGCTGGAGCAGGTGATAGACGAGCTGCGGCGGTTGATGGCCGAGCGCTTGCGGGGCCGGTGCGACCGGCTGCCCACGGTGGAGCCGTATGGGATCCGCTTCGCGGGCAGCTCCCTGTCGGACCTCCCGCTATGTGACGCGTTGGTGCGCAATGGCGTCCCGGGGGGGACGCCGCTGACCGTGGACCACTTTCCGAGCCCGTGTGACGCACGGCTCTTCGAGGCCTTCGGGATTCCCTCCGTGGTCTTCGGCCCCGGGGACCTGCGCCGGGCGCATGGGGCGGATGAGTACGTCACGGAGGACGAGCTGGCGCAGTACGCCTGGACGCTCTCCGCCACCCTCCTGGAGCTCTTCGCCCCATGAGCCCGGCCGTGGACGCAGGCTCCCGTCAGCAGATGCGGGAGCGCACGCGCTACAACCCGCTCCCCGCGCGGATCCGCGTCCCGCTCTATCCCGTGCCCTGGTCGCTCGCCCAGCTGCTCCGGGTGTCCCTGGGGCGGACCGCGGCGAAGGAGGCGCCCTGGGGGCTGCTGGCGCGGGCCGGGGCGGACGTCGCGGAGCGCCTGGGCGGACGGGGGCAGGTGCTGCTCACGTCCAGCGGGACCTGCGCGCTGACGCTCGCGCTGCGGGCGCTCAAGCGGGGGGACACGGATGAGGTGATCCTCTGCTCGTTCAACTGCCCGAGCGTCATCGAGGCGGTCCTGGGCGCGGGGATGGTCCCGGTGTGCTGTGACGTGGGCGAGGCGTTCAACCTGTCGGTGGACACGGTGCGTCCGCTTCTGGGGCCCCGGACGCGCGCGGTCATCATGACGCACGTCTTCGGGCTGGGCGCCGCCGCGGGGGCGCTCCAGCGGCTGTGTCAGGAGGCGGGCGTCGCGCTCATCGACGACGCGGCCCAGGCCTTCGGGGAGTCGGAAGAGGGACGGCCGCTGGGCTCCTGGGGAGACTTCGGGGTGCTGAGCTTCGGCCGGCACAAGCCGCTCTTCGCGGGCGGGGGCGGGGCCCTGGTCTGCCGGGACCGGGCCCTGGTGGAGCCGCTGCGGCGGCAGCTGGGACCCGCGCCACGGCGCCGCCGGCGGGACGCCTTGGCGCTGCTGGCGGTGGACAGGGCGAGCCGGGTGTCCTCGTCCGTCCGCGCGTCGTCCCTCCGCTTCACGGACGTCGTGGACGCGCTGGAGGCCTACCCGTCGGACGTGAAGCTCACGGCCATGGACGGGTTGAGCGCCCGGCTCCTGCTCACGCAGCTGCCCCTGCTGGAGTCGTATGGGCTCCGCGCGCGGCGGTTCGCCAGGCGGTACGTGGAAGCGCTGCGCGACGTGGACGGCGTGACGGTCGTGCCGGCCTACGCGCGGGGCCTCCCCAACTTCTTCACGCTCCTCTGTCCCCCGGAGCAGCGGCCGGCGCTCGCGGCGCACCTGAGCGCGCGGGGCATCGAGAGCACCTGGCTCTATTACCCGCTGCACCGGCTCTCGCGCTTCCAGCGCTTCGCCCGCTCGGCGCTCCCCCGCTGCGAGGCGCTCTGGATGCGCACGCTGTGCATCCCCTGCCGGGGCTGGCATGACGAGGCCCAGATTGAATGGGTCATCCGCGCGCTGCGGAGCTTCCGCGCCGCTCCGGCGGCGCGCTCCGCGCGGCAAGAAAGGCAAGGGCCATGACACGCGTCGAGGAGTTCCCG
>JAFADT010001001.1 GCA_023424585.1 Pseudomonadota bacterium | reverse complement strand
CGCAGCTGGAGGTGCTCCTGGACGAGCCCGGCCCCGAGTACGGCCTGCCCGCGCGCGCCTTCAGCCGCTTCAAGGAGAAGGTCGTCCACGTGGGCACCAGCACGCAGCTGTTCACGGGCGACGGCTACCGCGCGACGCTGAGCCCGGTGCTCGCGAAGGCCGGCGTGCTGAGCGAGCCCGGCGTCCCCGCGCTCCTCCAGGCCATGCGGCGGGACAGCCAGGCGGCCCGCGCGCGCCTCTTGAAGCGGGGCCCGGTGCTCTTCGCCAAGGCCGCCGCGGACCTCACCCAGGACACCACCGCCCGCGCGGTCTTCCCGGTGCAGAAGACGGTGGCGGAGTGGATGGGCGACACGCGCGTGCACCGCTCGGGCCGGCCGCTCATCTCGCGGGAGCAGGCGCTGGCGCTCCTGCCGCGCATGGAGCCCGGGGACGTGATGGTCGCGCGCCAGAACTGGTTCCTGTCCAACATCGGGCTGCCGGGCTTCTGGCCGCACGCGGAGCTGTACGTGGGCAGCGCGCGGGAGCTGTCCCAGGCCTTCGACGCGGAGCCGGCCGTGAAGGCGTGGGTGGCCACCCTGCCGGGCCACCCGGAGACGTTCACCGCCCACCTGGCGAGGGCCTTCCCCGCCAAGTGGGCGGAGTACACCCGGCCGGACGCGCACGGCGACCCGGTGCGCATCATCGAGTCCATCAGCGAGGGCGTGAGCTTCACCGGCGTGGAGCACGGCATGCACGTGGACTACCTGGGCGTCCTGCGGCCCCGGCTGTCCCCCCTGGACAAGGCCCGCGCCATCCTGCGCGCCTTCACCTTCCAGGGCCGGCCGTATGACTTCAACTTCGACTTCTTCTCCGATCAGTCGCTGGTGTGCACGGAGCTGGTGTGGAAGTCCTACGCCCCGTCGAAGGACATGAAGGGCCTGGACATCCCCCTGGTGAGCGTGGCGGGGCGCAGGACGCTGCCGGCCAATGAAATCGTGCGCGTCTTCGACGCGGAGTACGGCCAGCCCGGGCGGCAGTTCGACTTCGTCGCCTTCCTGGACGGGCGGGAGGCCCAGGGAGACGCCGTCGAAGCAAACGCCGACGCCTTCCGTTACACCTACCGACGCCTGAAGTGGGACATCGCTCAAGAGTGAGGCGAGGCACACACACCATGACGGAAGAGACGGCGAACGAGTTCCTGGCCCTGGCCACCCCCCTCTACGAGCGGATGATCGCCCAGCAGCAGGCGAAGGTGCTGCGGCTGGCGCGCGAGGCGGTGCCCAACATCGGGCCGGAGGAGCTGCGCAACCCGCACGACTTCCCGGAGCTGAAGGAGCACCCGACCTTCGAGTTCGAGGACGGCATCCTGGCGGGGCTGATCTCCGCGCAGATGGCCCTCCGGGCGGAAATCAAGGGGCGGCTGCCGGCAGCGCCGCCGGGGACCTGACGCTCGGCTGCCTGCCTTTGCCGTGAGGAGCCTCCGTGGGTTACTGGTGCGCACCGTGAGCTTTCCCTCTGGATTCGGCCCGCCGCTGGCGCGTGAGCGGCTGGTGTCTTCCCTGGCCGCGGAGCCTCCGCGGCTGGACCTGGCGGCCCTGGCCATCGCGACGCTGGGCCGTGAGGACCTGGATGCTCCGGCGTGCCTGAGGACGCTGGACGCGCTCGCCGCGCGGGTGCAGGTGGAGGCGGACCGGCTGCGCGAGAAGGGCGAGGCCCTGGCGCCCCTGCGCGCGCTTCGCCACGTGCTGGCGGACATCGAGGGCTTCCGGGGCAACGAGGACGACTACCACTCCCCGGACAACAGCTTCCTGGACCAGGTGCTGGAGCGGAAGGTGGGGCTGCCCATCACCCTGTCCGTGCTGTACCTGGAGGTGGCGCGCCGCGCGGGCATCGCGCTGTACGGCGTCCCCTTCCCCGGCCACTTCCTGGTGGCGTGCGACGCGGGCGACCACAAGCTGGTGATGGACCCCTTCCACCACGGCGACATCCTCACCGAGCACGGCTGCGAGGAGCTGCTCAAGCGCGTGGCGCCGCAGCTCAAGTTCGACCGCTCCATGCTCGCGCCCGCGCCGGTGGAGCTCATCGCGTACCGCATGCTGTCCAACCTGCGCCGCGTGTACCTGGGGCGCGACGACAGCCAGCGCGGGCTGGCGGTGGTGGACCTGTTGCTCCTGCTGGCCCCGGACCACCCGGGGGAGCTGCGCACCCGCGCGTCGCTGCTCACGACGATGGGCGCCTTCCGCGCCGCGCTGAAGGACGTGGAGCGCTGCCTGGAGCTGTCCCCGGACGCGCCGGACCGCGAGCGCCTGGAGCTGTCCGCGCGGGAGCTGCGGGAGCGGGCGGAGCTGCTCAACTGAGGGAGGGGGTCTGCCGCATGACGTCCGCGCCCGAGACGAAGCTGAAGCCCTGGCCGCGCCTGCGCCGGGGGCTGGTGCACGACTTCACGGTGGTGCGGATCCGCGAGGACAGGGTCGCGGACCCGCGCACGCACCGCGAGCACCCGCGCGTGCACATGGACTGCGCGGACTGGGTGAACGTCATCGCGGTGACGAAGCAGGACGCGCTGGTGATGGTGCGCCAGTTCCGCTTCGGCATCGACGCGGCGACGCTGGAGGTGCCGGGCGGCGTCATCGATCCGGGCGAGGACCCGGCCACGGCCGCCGCGCGCGAGCTGGAGGAGGAGACGGGCTACCGCGCCGCGAGGCTGGAGCCGCTGGGCGTCGTGCACCCCAACCCGGCCTTCCAGTCCAACCGCTGCCACACGTACCTGGCGCTGGACTGCGAGCGCGTGAGCGACGGCGACCCGGACGACGGCGAGGACATCGCCGTGGAGCTGCACCCGCGCGCGGACCTGCCCCGGCTCATCCTGGAAGGCCACATCACGCACTCGCTGGTGGTGACGGCCTTCTTCCTGGAGCGGCTGCGCGCGGAGGCGAAGCGCTAGGCCGGGTCGCGGTCCCAGGTGCCGGAGCGGCCGCCGGACTTGTGGTCCAGCTGCACCGCCTCGATGACCATGCCCCGGTCCGCGCCCTTGCACATGTCATAGATGGTGAGCGCCGCCGCGCACGCGGCCGTGAGCGCCTCCATCTCCACGCCCGTGCGGTCCACCGTCTTCACGCGCGCGCGGATCTCCAGCCCCTCGTCCACGGGCGTGAGCGTCACGTCCACGCCCGCGAGCGCGATGGGGTGGCACAGGGGCACGAAGTCCGGGGTGCGCTTGGCCGCCATGATGCCGGCGAGCCGCGCCGCCGCGAGCACGTCCCCCTTCTCCACCTTCCCCGCGAGGATGCGCTCGCGGGTCTCCGGCAGCATGCGCAGGCGCGCGGTGGCCACCGCCACGCGGTCCGTCTTCGGCTTGTCGCCGACGTCCACCATCTTCACCGGCCGGCCCCCTTCGCCACCGCGGCGAGCAGGTCATCCGCCACGTCGTCCGGATCCTCCAGCCCCACGGACACGCGGATGAGGCTGTCGCGGATGCCCGCCTGGGCGCGCTCCTCGGGCGTCATCCGGCGGGCGCTCGCGCTGGCCGCGTGCATCACCAGCGTGCCCACGTCTCCCAGCGACGGCCCGGGCTTCGCCACCCGCAGGGCCTCCAGGAACCGGTCCCCTTCCCTCTGCCCCGCGCCCTTGATCTCGAACGCCACCATGGGCCCGAAGCCGCCCTCCAGCACCCGCGCCGCCACGGCGTGGTCCGGATGGGACGCGAGGCCCGGGTAGATGACCCGCTCCAGCAGCGGCGAGTCCGACAGCCGCTTCGCCACGTGGGCGGCGTGCTCGTTGTGGGCCTTCATGCGGACGGGCAGCGTGCGCAGGCCGCGCAGCGTGAGCCACGCCTCGAAGGGGCCCAGCACGTCGCCGGACAGCACGCGCGCGGCCCTCAAGGGGTCGATGCGCGCCCTGGCGCCGCTCACCGTGCCGCCCAGCGCGTCGCTGTGGCCGTTGAGCCACTTGCTGGTGGACTGCACCGCGTAGTCCGCGCCCAGCGCCAGCGCGCGCTGGCCGAAGGGGGACGGGAACGTCGCGTCCACCGCGAGCACCGCGCCCGCGTCCTGACAGGCCCGCGCGAGCGCGCGGATGTCCGGCACGCGCAGCAGCGGGTTGGAGAGGCTCTCCGCCAGCACCAGGCGCGGGCGCCACTCCCGGATGCGCGCGGGCGCGTCCGGGGACGTCACGTCCAGGGGCCTCAACTCCACGCCCCAGCGGGCGCACAGGTTCCGGTAGAGCGCCCGGGTGACGCCGTAGCCGTCCGTGGGCATCACCAGCACGTCCCCGGCCTTCCACGGCTGCGCGTCGAACAGCGAGCGCAGCGCGGCCATGCCGCTGGCGTAGGCAACGCAAGCCTCCGCGCCCTCCAGCGCCGCCACGGCCTCCTCCAGCAGCGCGGCGTTGGGCGCGCTGATGCGGGCGTAGGCGTAGTCCTTTCCGTCCAGCGCGTCGGACAGGTCGTCGCTGCTGTCGAACCAGTTCACCGCCGCCGGGAAGATGGGCGGCATGACGGGCACGGCCTTGCTCCCGGTGAGCCGGGAGCCCGCGTGCACCGCCACCGTCTTCTGCTTCGTGCTCATGCGCGTGTCGTCTCGCTCGAGGACGGAAAAAGGGAGGGCGGGCTACTCGCCGTGCTCGATGAGCCAGCGCTCCGCGTCGATGGCGGCCATGCAGCCGGTGCCCGCCGCGGTGATGGCCTGGCGGTAGTAGCTGTCCTGCACGTCGCCGCAGGCGAAGACGCCCTCGATGTTGGTGCGCGTGCTGCCCGGAATCGTCTTCAGGTAGCCGCCCTGGTGCGTCTCCAGGATGCCCTGGAACAGCTCCGTGTTCGGCGTGTGGCCGATGGCCACGAACAGGCCGTGCGCGTTGACCAGTTGGCTGTCGCCCGTCTTGAGGTTGCGCACGACAGCGCCCGTCATCCCCTTGCCGTCCCCCACCACCTCCTCCACCGCGGAGTCCCACATGAAGGAGATCTTCGGGTTGTTGCGCGCGCGCTCCTGCATCACCTTGGACGCGCGCAGCGTGTCGCGGCGGTGGATGAGCGTGACGTGGTTGACGATCTTCGCCAGGTACGTGGCCTCCTCCATGGCCGTGTCACCGCCGCCCACCACCAGCACGTCCTGCTTCTTGAAGAAGGCGCCGTCACAGGTGGCGCACGCGGACACGCCGCGGTTCTTGTAGGTGTCCTCGCCCTTGACGTTCAGCCACTTGGCCGTGGCGCCCGTGGAGATGATGACCGTCTCCGAGCGCACCTGCATGCCGCTCTCGCTCTCCAGCAGGAAGGGCCGCTTGGAGAAGTCCACCTTGGTGATGTTCTCCATGTGGATGACGGTGCCGAAGCGCTCCGCCTGCTTCTGGAACCGCTCCATCAGCTCCGGGCCGGTGATGGCCTCCGGGAAGCCGGGGTAGTTCTCCACGTCCGTGGTGACCATGAGCTGGCCGCCCGGGACGCGCTGCGGGTGCTCCAGGGTGGGGCCGCCGGCGAACACCACGGGCTCCAGGTTGGCGCGCGCGGCGTAGATGGCGGCGGTGTAACCCGCCGGGCCCGAGCCAATGATGGTGACCTTCTGGATCTTGTCCTGCGACACGGCGCCTCCTGCGCTCATACGTTTGCGGGCCAGGACGGTACCAGACACCGCCTTCCTGGCCATGATACGAACCTGGACCCCATGGATGCCGCTGTCCTCAAGAAGGTTGCGCTCTTCGAGGGATTGACCCAGGGCCAGCTCGCCAAGGTCGCTCGAATCGCCCACTCCCGGAGCCACGCGGCCGGGGACTTCCTATTCCGCGAAGGCGACACCGGCCAGGAGATGTTCATCCTGACCAATGGCAAGGTGCGCATTTCCAAATCCGTGCCGGGCATCGGGGAGGAGGCGCTCGCCATCCTCGAACCCGGCCAGTATTTCGGAGAGATGGCGGTCATCGAGGATTCTCCCCGCTCGGCGGACGCCATCGCCCACAGCGACTGCACGGTGTGGGTCATCGAGCGCGCGAAGCTGGACCAGCTGATGTTCACGGACAAGGACCTGGCCTACGTCCTCCTGTGGACGTTCGTCCGCACGCTGAGCGAGCGGCTTCGCGAGACGAACGACAAGATCAAGGCCTTCTTCGCCATCTCCCGCTTCTAGCGGGCGGCCTCCATGCTTCTTGGCTCCTCGCACGCCAGGAGTGCGAGTGGAGCACCGCTGTCCGTCCC
The DNA here is from genome assembly GCA_023424585.1 of Pseudomonadota bacterium. GTDB lineage: Bacteria > Myxococcota > Myxococcia > Myxococcales > Myxococcaceae > Corallococcus. Next base: position 859 of record JAFADT010001001.1, on the reverse strand, counting down.
GCCACGGGGCCTCTTCTCGCGCCGCTGGACGGCCCGACACGCGCGTCCAGGAGTGCGCCCTGAAGGGCACATGCCTTGCTCAAGCCCGCCGTCGCGTGGACGGAGGCGGGATGGAACGAGGTGGAGAGGCGTGGGCGGAGCCGGGCGAAGGGGAAGCCACGGGTGGCAGGTCGGTGAGGGCGCGCGGCGCGGGCCTGGGGGATGCGCGCGAGCGCCTCTTCCGGCTGGGCGCGGAGGCCCTCACCGACCTGGAGCTGCTGGGCCTCCTGTGGACGGAGGGGTTGGGGGACGCGGCGGACGGCGTGTCGAGGGACGGCCTCAAGGCGCTGGTGCAGGAGGATCCGCGCGTCCTGTGCGCGCGGCGGGGCGTGGGGCCCTCCCGCACGTCCCGGCTGCTGGCGGCGCTGGAGCTGGGAAGGCGGGCGCAGCGCTCCCCGGAGAAGCGGCCCCGGCTGCGCACGCCGAAGGAGGTGCACGCGTACCTGGCGCCCACGTTGAGCGCGCTCCGGCGCGAGGTGTTCCACGTGCTGTGCTTCAACCCGCGCAACGTGCTGGTGCGCGACGCCCGGGTGGCGGAAGGGACCCTGAGCGCGTGTCCGGTGGACCCTCGGGAGGTGTTCGCCGCGGTGCTCGCGGCGAGGGCCACGGCCATCGTGCTCGCGCACAACCATCCTTCCGGGGACCCGGAGCCCAGCGTCCAGGACGTGGGGCTCACGGAGCACTTGGCGCGGATGGCGGGGCTGCTGGGCGTGAAGCTCCTGGACCACGTCGTCGTGGGGGACCACGCGTTCGTGTCGATGCTGGAGCGGGGCATCCTCCCGGACAGCGAGCGGGAGGGGCGGCGCAAGTGCGTCACGGG
>JAFADT010000999.1 GCA_023424585.1 Pseudomonadota bacterium | reverse complement strand
TCTCCAACCTCACGGGGGAGCTCGTCGGCGAGGAGATCACTCGCGCTGCCTACTGGCGCGACCATGTGCGCCAGCCCGTGCGGTTCAAGGCGGGAATGGAGGCGCTGGGCCGGCTGGGCTGTGAGCTGTTCCTCGAGGTCGGCCCCCAACCCGTGCTCATCCAGTTGGGCCGCGCTTGCCTCCCCGAGCCCCACCGACGCTGGCTGCCCAGCATTCGCCCCGACCGCCCGGAGTGGGAGCCGCTCCTGACCAGCCTCGGCGCGCTCTATGTTCGCGGCGCGGACATCCCCTGGGCCCGACTCGATGAAGCGTCGCGCCGCCAGAAGGTTCCGCTGCCCACCTATCCCTTCCAACGCGAGCGCTTCTGGTTCGCCCGGAAGGGCCGTGCGGACGACACGCGCTCCTTGAGCCGCGCCTCCCATCCGCTGCTCGGCCGTCCCGTGCGGTCCGCGGTGCGGCGCGAGGAGCGGATCTTCGAGAGCGCGCTCTCGTCCGAGACGCTGCCACTGCTCGCGGACCACCGTGTCTTCTCCGCGCCCGTGACTCCGGCCGCCGCATTCGTGGAGCTGGCACTCGCGGCCGGCCGCATCCACCTGGGCGTCCAGCCCCTGGAGCTGGAAGACGTCACGGTCCAGCAGGCCCTGGTGCTGCAAGAGCAGCAGCGGACGGTCCAGTGCGTGCTCCGTCCCTCCGGTGAGGGCTCCGCGTCCTTCCAGGTGTTCAGCCTGGAGGGTGACGGAGCCGAGGGCGATGGCGACGACGAAGGCCGCTGGGTGCTGCATGCCTCCGGACGGCTGCGGGCCCGCGAGGCTCCTTCCGAGGAGGTCCGGGTGGATGCCTCGGCCCTGCGCTCGCGACTCGAGGCGGAGCGCTCCGTCGCGCAGTACTACTCCCGGTGCAGCGCTCGTGGCATCGACTACGGCCCGGCGTTCCAGGCACTCGACGCGCTCTGGCACCAGTCCGGCGAAGTGCTCGGTAGGCTCCGCCTGCCCGACGTCCTTGCGGGTGAGGACGCGGCGGGGCGGCGCACCGTGCTGCTCGACGCGGCCTTCCAGGTCGTGGGCGCGGCGCTTCCCAGCGACACTGATGAAGTCACGTACCTGCCCGTCGGGCTGGAGCGGCTGCGGCTCTCGGGTCCCCTCGAACAGTCGCGGTGGTGTCACGCTCGGCTGCGCGCGGCCGGGAGTCGTGAGGCGTTCTCGGCTGACCTCCGCCTCTTCGACAGCGCGGGACTCCTGGTGGCGGAGCTGGAGGGCTTCGCACTCAAGCGCGCAGTTCGTGGCGCCGTGCGCTCCGCTGAACCGGAGTGGCGGCGCTGGCTGTATCAGGTGGAGTGGCGCGCGCAGGACCGCCGCCTCATCTCACGGGAGCCGGGCGGGCTGCTTTCGCCCCCGGAGCTGGAGGCGCGACTCACGGCCGAGGCCGCCCTGGCGAGCACCGTGGCAGGTCGTGCCCTCGTGCCTCTCGCGCAGCGGATGGAGGCGCTGTGCGCCACGTTCGCCCAGCAGGCCCTCGTCCAGTTGGGTTGGACGGGCGAGCCCGAGCGGCTGTTCACCCTGGACGGGCTCGCCCGGGAGTTGGGGATTGTCGCGCGGCACCACCGGCTGCTGGGCTCCATCCTCTCGCTGCTGACCGAAGAGGGCCTCCTCACGCGCCACGGCGAGGGTTGGGCCTCGCGCGTCCCCGCCGTGCCCACCGATGCGTCCGCGGAGACCACCGCGCTCCTGCGGGACTTCCCGCAGGCCTCGACCGAGATCGAGGTGCTCTCCCGCTGTGGGAACAACCTGGCGGGCGTGCTCCGGGGCGACGTGGAGCCATTGCAGCTCCTGTTCCCCGAGGCGGACACGTCGACGCTGACGCGGCTGTACCAGGAAGCGCCCACCTTCCGGGGGATGAACGCGCTCGTCGAGCGCACCGTTCAGCTCGCCCTCTCGCGCCTGCCTCCGGGGAGGCCGCTGCGCGTGCTGGAGATCGGCGCGGGCACCGGCTCCATCACCGCTCGACTGCTGCCGCTGCTGCCCCCGGAGCAGACCACCTACGTCTTCACCGATGTCAGCACCCTCTTCACCAGCAGGGCCACGGAGCGCTTCGGCGCCTTCCCCTTCGTGCAGTACAAGCTGCTCGATATCGAGTCGGCGCCTGGCGCGCAGGGGTTCCAGCCGCACACGTTTGATCTGGTGCTGGCCGCCAACGTGCTGCACGCCACGGCGGACCTGCGCCGGACGCTGCGGCACGTCCTCCAGCTCCTGGCACCGGGCGGTGAGCTGGTCCTGCTGGAGGGCACATCGGAGCGCCGCTGGATCGACTTCATCTTCGGACTGACCGAGGGCTGGTGGCGCTTCCAGGATCCGGAGCTGCGCGGCGCCCATCCCCTGCTGTCGGCGTCTCGCTGGACGGCGCTCCTCGAAGAAGAAGGCTTCGAGCACCCCGTGGCGCTCAGCCCGGAGGACTCCGTCCTCTTCCCCCAGTCCGTGCTCGTCGCTCGGGCTCCGGCCAGCCATGCCGACGCGGAGGCGTCACGGCGGTGGCTCATCCTCGCCGGGTCGTCGAGCACCGGCCGGGCCCTCGCGGAGCGACTGCGCGCCCGGGGTGAGCCCTGCACCCTGGCCCTGCCGGGCGCGGAGTTCGCCCGGGTCGATGCCGAGACCTTCTCCGTGTCGCCCGAGCACCCTGACGACATGCGCCGACTGCTGCGCGCGCTCGGCCCTCAAGCACCGCGCGGGGTGGTCCACCTCTGGAGCCTTGAGGCGGCCGACCCGCGGTCGCTCACGCCGGAGTCGCTGGAGGCAGCGTCGCGTCGGTCCTGCGGCAGCGCCCTGCACCTTGTCCAGGCGCTGCTGGACGCCGAGCCGACCCAGCCTCCCGCGCTCTGGCTCGTCACCCGAGGTGCCTCCGCCGCGGGACCTGCTCCGGAGCTGCCGGGGCTGGCCCAGTCGCCCCTGGCCGGCATGGCCAAGGTCATCGCACTGGAGCACCCGGAGCTGCGCTGCACCTGGGTGGATCTGGATCCGCGTGCCGAGGCTTCTTCCGGCGCGGAGCAGCTCGATGGAGAGCTCCACGCCGAGGACGGCGAGGCGCAGGTGGCGTTCCGGGGG
>JAFADT010000991.1 GCA_023424585.1 Pseudomonadota bacterium | reverse complement strand
GACCTTCCATTCATTCATGGGGCAGGGGACGGGGTCGCTCAACGGTCCACTGGGGCGCGGCGCGGGCTCGGATGCGCCCCGGCTGCTGGCGGACGCGTTCGCGGCGCGGATGAACAACCGCTACGCGGGCTCTGGCGGCCCGGGCCCGGGCCTGGACGGCGTGCATAACGGCAGCATCGTGTGGATCCTGCGGGACCTGGTGGGCGGCGGCGTGGAGAGCCCGGAGGACCGCGACTTCGACCGGCCGGGGCACCTGCGGCGGCTGGAGGTGCAGCTGGTGTTCTGGTACCCGCTGCGCATCCCATTCGCCAACTGGGTGATGTCGCGCATGTTCCTGGCGCACTTCGGCCTGCGTCCCTACACGGACGCGAACCCGCTGATTGTCGCCGAGCGCAACGCCAACTGGAACGGCAGTGACGTGACGGCCTCGCACGTGCTGGACGGCGAGCTGGCGGCGGAGCTGGCGACCCGCGTGAATGCACGGCAGTACGTCTTCCCCATCATCACCACGTTCACCATGCGAATGATGACGCCCGTGAAGGCGCGTTTCTTCGCCACCATGAACTGCCCCCGGTGAAAGCCATGAAGCGCTCCTTCCTCCAGCGCGGTCAGACCCTGGTGCTGTTCGTCCTCAGCATGCTGCTGCTCTTGCTGATGGTGGCCCTCACGCTGTCCTTCACCATGAAGGTGCGCGAGCGCATCGAGGTGCAGACGGTGGCGGACGCGGCCGCGTACTCCAACGCGGTGGCCACGGCGCGCACGTTCAACACCATCGCCGTGTCCAACCGCGCGGAGATCGCCCACATGGTGGCGAACGCCGGCGCGGCCAGCCTCTTGAACTGGGCGAGCCTCTACCGGGGCGAGTTGAACGCGGCGAAGCTTGGCTACGGGGCGTGGGTGCCCGTGTACCAGGCGTTCGCCACCGCGGGCTGCCCCTGCGCCTGGCACAATGGCTTCTGCGCCCGCATGTGCCGGTGCGGCACGCGCGGCGTGGCGGACCTGGGGCGGTTGATGAGCACGTTGCAGCGCGAGGACCTGAGCTTGGAGGCCGTCTTCCAGTCCTGGGACCCCATGGTGGGCCGGCAGATGAAGTTGCACCAGCTGGCGGCGGGCGCGCTGTACGCGTCCTCGCTCAAGGACTTCGAGAGCCTCAAGGACAAGGTGGACGGACAGGGCTTCGCCAACGACATCCTGAGAGACCTGGCGGCAGGGCAGAACCCGCGCGACGCGGGGTGGCTGGCGCCGTCCGCGGGCAACGTCTCCAAGAAGGAGCTGGCGGACAATACGGCGTGCCTGGGTGGCGGCGCAGTCTGTGAGCCGGTCCCGTTGACGGTGGCTCACAGCGTGGACGCGGCCATGGGCAGCCGCGGTTTCACCTTCGTCACGTCACGGACCATCGAGCAGTACATCGCGCATGAGGCGAACCTGGCCTTCGTCATCACGCCGCCGGACATCGTCACGCTTGCGCATGCCGCTGGCACGGCCCACTTTGGGAAGCCAATCCTCCAGTACGGGCTCTTTCCGCCATACGCTCCTTCCATCGCGGCGGAAGATGAGAGCCTCGTGGCCTTCGTCTACAATCACGTCGCGCATGGCGGTGGGCCGCCGTGCCCGGTGATGGTGGGTGGTACGGTGCCCGCCATGGCCCTGTTCGCGGCTTCCGGTGGCGTCATGCCCACCCCCACGCATATGTGGCTGGGCGGCACGGATCCTGCCCCGTTTGCGCGGCACATGCTGCCGCCGTGTCTGGGCGGTCCGTCCAGTTGCCCGGGTATCTGGCCGCCGTTCCTGGACTACAACCTGACGGAGCTGTGGCCCAACGGCGCGGACAACAACTACGGGCAGCCGAAGAACTTCGCGGTCATCCAGCGCGATCGCAGCAACATGTCCGCGATGGAGCAGGACCCGTGGAACCTGGCATTCCGCTTCCGCTTCAAGGCGAGCAACCCGAACCCGAACGCGGGACAGTTCGACAACCGCAGCGTCACCATGGCGGACGGCGTCACGCCGCTGGGCATCCAGACGGCACTGTCCACGGGCATCGCGTACTACCACCGTGGCAGCAGCCTGGGCATGTCCCACTGGAGCGAGCCGCCCAACCTGCTCAACCCCTACTGGCGCGCCACGCTGGTGCCAGTGGACACGGACGAGTCGGGCATCGATGACGCAGTCAACGCGCTGGGGGCCAGCTCGCCGTCTTCCGCGCAGACCATCCGCGAGCTGCAGCGCGTGGGCTTCAAGGGGTTCCAGTGATGCTCAGCCACCTTCGTCGTCACTCCCGGCGGGCGCGGGGTCAGTCCATCGTCGAGGCGGCCCTCGGTGTCACGCTGTTCATCACCATCCTGGTGTTCGGCATCCACTTCGCGGAGGTGGGCTTCCTGTCGCTGAAGGTGCAGGAGGCCGCGGTGTCCGCGCTGTGGAATGGTACGCACGGGGACATGCATGACATCCCCGTGAGTTACAGCTCGGCGCATGACTCCATGCGACGCGCGGGCGAGGACGCGCAGGCGCGGTACGCGGACTTCAACGGTCTGTCGTCCGTCAACCACGGCGACACCATCACGCAGGTGTTCACCCGGGGGTCGGACCTGCGCGTGAGCTGTCGCCGGAATGGAGTCCTCGGCTGGAATGGTCCCCTCCTGACCCAACCGGTCTACCGTGACGAGGGCGGTACGTCGTGCACGTCCCAGGCGAACCTGAGCTCCTGGAACATCCCCACCCGGTTCCTGGACCAGACCTCAGAGACCGGGCTGTACAACGAGCAGCACCAGGACCCGACCCACGCCAACATCCAGGTGTGCGGCATCGGCCGCGCGGTGGGCGGCACCTGCCGGGGCAGCTTCTCCATGCTCGTGGATGACTGGGGCCTCTCGAACGAGATCGAGTCCTCCACCTGTTTGCTGTTCCAGGACATGGCGGTGCCGTGCACCAACGTGCCGTTCTATTCGGCCACGAAGGGCGTCTACGAGCCCACCACGCTGCCCATCCCGACCTACGCCAGCTTCCTGGCGATGGACGCCCTCTTCATGAACCCGCTGCCGCCCCTGGTCTTGATGCAGCGCGAGAACACCTTCTGGATGAGCGCGGCGGGCGAGGAGAGCGACTTCATGCAGGCGTTCCTCACGCCCGCCCCCCTGGGCAACCTGTGGAACACGTCGCCGGGCGCGCTGATTGGCATCACCACGCCTCATTACGGACTCTCCCATCTGGAGCGTGTCGGCAATGGCCGCTGCTTCCTTGGAAAGGATTGCTGAAGATGAAGATGCGAAGCCTGCTGTCGGGTGGAGTGTTGGCGTTGGTGCTGGGCATGTGCCTGACGGCGTCGACCGCGCGTGCGGACAGCAGCTCATGCAACACGGACTGCGCGACGAAGAACGGGGACACGCTCAATGCGTGCATCACCGCCTGTCCGGCGCCGAGCAGCCCGGGGGCGGCGAAGGACAGCAGCCGCACCTGCGCCGCGCGCTGCGCGCAGAAGTTCCAGGCCCAGTTCAACCAGTGCAAGGCCCGCTGCCCCAAGCCGGAGGGCGATACGGGGCCGAAGTCGGGCAAGTCCGTCAAGGCCGCGCGGTCGCACCAGCAGTAGGAAGGAACCAGGGATGAAGCGTTTGATCGGGCGCTGGGGCCTGTTGCTGGCGCTGATGGGGGCCGCCCCCGCGTGGGCGCAACGGGCCAACTTCACCTGGGACATCCCGAAGACCGTCAGCGTCGTGGACGTGCCGGGGCAGGTGGACGCCAACGGCGTGCCGGTGAAGCTGCTCGCGGTGCGCAGCAAGGAGAAGGCGCAGACCATCCTCCAGAGCGTGGTGGATCGCTTCCTCTCCTGGGGCTTCGTGGTGCCGGAGGCGTACAAGCAGCCGCAGCTCTTGCGCGAGCCGATGGTGACCGGCCTCGACACGCGGAACTTCATCTCCTACACGGCCATCCTCCAGGTGAACCCGGACGGCACCACCACGGTGTTCCTGGGCGAGGCGAACCTGGGCGCGGCGAAGGCTCCGAAGCCCGCGGGGCTGCCCGTCATCCCTGGCGGCGCCGGGGTGCTGACGTCGGAGACAGAGGGCGCGCGCACGGTGAGCTTCTCGGTGGCGGGCAAGACGGTCTCCGACGTCGAGGCCTTCTACCGCGAGACGTTCACCCAGGCGGGGTACAAGGAGATCCAACCCCGCGTGTTCAAGTCCTCCACGGAGGAGATCTCGCTCAACCTGGCGGTCACCAAGGAAAGTCAGGTGGCGGTGCGGCTGGTGCGCCGGGCGACGACGCCGGACGATGATGGGGCCCCGGGCGAGTGACGCCAGCGGGTGTGGAATACAGGAGCGACATGAAGACGCGAATCGCGGTGCGGGGCTGGCTGGGGCTGATGGCGCTGGGCGCGGTGCTGGTGGCGCCCCAGGCGCTCGCGCAGACGTGCAACGAGAAGTGTGGCCTCAACGCCGGCTCCGCGCTCCTGGCCTGTGGAAAGAAGTGCCCCGCGAACAAGCCGGGGTGCACGGAGGCCTGTACGCGGAAGGTCCAGTCCGCGCAGGCGAAGTGCACCAAGAAGTGCCCCAAGGGGAAAGGCAAGAACACGCCTCAGCCGCACACGCACGACCACGGCGACGACGACCACGACGAGTGAGTCCGCAGGTGTGATTGAAGGACCGGCGGGAGGGTGTTACGGGCGCTGCCAGCCATGAGCGACGCTTCCTCCCGCAAGGACCTCGACGCCACCGTCCACCTGCCGCGCACGGAGTTCCCCATGAAGGGGAACCTGGGCCAGCTCGAACCGCGCCTGCTCGCCTGGTGGCGGGAGCAGGACGTGTGGCGGCAACTGCTGGCGAAGAACGCGGGCCGTGAGCCCTTCGTGCTGGCGGACGGGCCGCCGTACGCCAACGGCCACCTGCACGCCGGGCATGCGCTCAACAAGGTGCTGAAGGACATCGTGGTGAAGTTCCGGAACCTCTCCGGACGCCCGTGTGACTTCATCCCCGGCTGGGACACCCACGGCCTGCCCATCGAGCAGGCCGTGGAGAAGCGCCTCAAGGAACAGAAGCTGGACAAGCGCGCGCTGTCGCGCGACGCGCTGCTGGAGCGCTGCCGCGAGTACGCGCTGGAGTTCGTGGACATCCAGCGCGCGGAGTTCCAGCGGCTGGGCATCTTCGGAAGCTGGGACGCGCCGTACCGGACGCTCGACTTCAGCTACGAGGCGCAGGAGGTGCGCGAGCTGGCCGCGTTCGCGCGGCGGGGCATGCTGTACCGGCGCAAGAAGCCCGTGGCGTGGTGCCTCCAGGATCAGACCGCGCTCGCGGAGGCGGAGGTGGAGTACGCGGAGCACACGTCGCCGTCCGCGTACGTGGCCTTCGACGCGGGGCCGGAGCTGGTGGACAGGCTGCCGCAGCTGAAGGGGCAGCGCGTGTCCTTCGTCATCTGGACCACCACGCCGTGGACGCTGCCGGCCAACCTGGCCATCGCGGTGAACCCCGAGTTCGAATACGTCTTCTACCGGCTGGAGGACCGCGTCCTCTGCGTGGCGAAGGACCTGCTGGCGAAGGTGCTGGCGGAGGTGAAGTCGGACGAGCTCGCGGTGAAGCACGTGCAGCTCCCCACGGGCGAGGTGTCGTCCCCGGCGTTGGTGGATCCGTCGCGCATCCTCGCGTACGCGACGGGCGAGGAGCTGGAGCACGTGACGTATCAGCACCCGTTCCTGGCGCGACAGGGGCGCGTGGTGCTGGGCGAGCACGTCACCCTGGATGCGGGCACGGGGCTGGTACACACGGCGCCAGGGCATGGTCAGGAGGACTACGAGGTCGGCTTGAAGTACGGCCTGGACATCTACAACCCGGTGCGCGCGGACGGCCGCTACGACGACACGGTGGGCGAGGGGCTGGCGGGGCGGCGCGTGTTCGAAGCGAACCCGGTGGTGTTGGAGTTGCTCGTGCAGCGGGGCGCGCTGCTCAATGACAAGTCAGACACCGTCACGCACAGCTATCCGCACTGCTGGCGCTGCCACCAGCCGGTCATCCAGGCGGCGACCTATCAGTGGTTCATCCCCATGGATGCGCCGTTCCACGGCACGCAGACGTTCCGGCAGGTGGTGCTGGAGCAGGTGGGGCAGGTGCAGTGGGTGCCGTCGTGGGGACAGTCGCGGATCCGCGGCATGCTGGAGGGCCGCCCGGACTGGTGCATCAGCCGGCAGCGCAGCTGGGGCGTACCGATTCCCATCGCGTACTGCGACGGGTGCGACGACGCGGTGGTGTCGCCGGAGGTGATGGAGCGGGTGGCGGCGGCGGTGGAGCAGGAGGGCGCGGGCGTGTGGTATCGCACGCCGGTGAAGGACTTCCTCGGCGCGGACTTCGCGTGCCCTCGCTGCGGCAAGGGCGAGTTCCACCGTGAGACGGACATCCTGGATGTCTGGTTCGACTCGGCGTGCATGGCGCCCGCGGTGCTAGCGAAGCGGCAGCGTGTGCCGGCGGACCTGTTCCTGGAGGGGAGTGATCAGCACCGGGGCTGGTTCCACTCCTCGCTGCTGGTGTCGGTGGGCACGCGCGACGTGGCGCCCTACAAGGCTTGCCTGACGCATGGCTTCGTGGTGGATGGCCAGGGCGAGAAGATGTCCAAGAGTCGTGGCAACACGGTGGCGCCGGACAAGGTCATCCAGCAGTACGGCGCGGAGGTGCTGCGGCTGTGGGTGGCGGCGAGCGACTACCGCAACGACGTGCGCCTGTCGGACGCCATCCTCAAGGGGCTGTCGGAGGGGTATCGGAAGATCCGCAACACGCTGCGATACGCGCTGGGCAACCTGCACGACTTCGACCCTGCGAAGGACGCGGTGGCTGGGGACAAGCTGCTGCCGCTGGATCAGTGGGCGCGCGGCCGGCTGGCGCAGGTGGCCGCGCGTGTGCGGCAGGCGTACGAGGATTATGAGTTCCACCTCGTCTACGCGACGGTGGTGGACTTCTGCGCCAATGACCTGTCGGCCGTGTACTTCGACATCCTGAAGGACCGGCTCTACACGGCGAAGCAGGACGGGCCCGCGCGGCGAGGCGCGCAGACGGTGCTGCACGAGGTGCTCACGGTGCTGCTGCCGCTCCTGGCGCCCGTGATGAGCTTCACGGCGGAGGAGGCGTGGCAGCACCTGCCGGGCGAGCGCGCGAAGAGCGTGTTCCTGGCGGGCTTCGCGGAAGCGAAGGTCACGATGCCGCCGGAGTTGGAGGTGCGCTACGCGAAGCTGTTCGCGGTGCGCGGCGCGGTGCAGGGCGCGCTGGAGATGGCGCGGCGGGACAAGCGCATCGGCGCATCGCTGGAGGCCCGCGTGGTGCTGAGCGCCACGGGCGCGGTGCACGAGCTGCTGGAGGCGCACCTCGCGGAGCTGCCCGGGCTGTTCATCGTGAGCCAGGTGGAGCTGACGGATGCTCCGTCCGAGGCAGCGAAGGCGCTGGAGGTTTCACAGGTCTTCGGTGCGGGCGTGGACCTGTCCGCGGAAGTGCTTCCGGCGAAGGGCACCAAGTGCCCGCGCTGCTGGGTGTACTCCAATGCGGTAGGGCAGGGCGGAGACCTATGCCTCAAGTGCCGTGATGCTCTGCACTGAGGCTACGCGTGGATTGCAAGAGGAATCCCGAGTTGCTGAAAGAGCCTGATGTGAGTGGTGGGATAGGTAACTATATTTGCATGCCGTCAATTCAGCACTGACTTCTGTCAGGCAATGGGATAGGCCAGACGTCGAAGTATTTCGGCTGCTGAGGGGGACTATCTCTTGTCGTTCAGGGAGTTGTGCATGCTGATGCTGAAAATCCAGACACATTCAATTCTTTCCTTGGTGCTGTTGGCTCTGTCGGCTTGTCAGCCTGCTTCTGCGCCTGATGGCGCATTGGGGGCGATGGAAACTACAAAAGTCCAACAGGCCGTCGAAACGCCTGTGAGCCGGGTGACTGCCCAGCCTACATGGGTCGGTTATCTCAAAGTCCGGAGTTGGAGCAGTGGCTCTTGGACGACGCAGACGACTGCCAATCGTCAGTGGAAAACCAGTTACAGCTTCGTCTCTCCCATCGTGGTCACCATGATACCGGCGTCCATGTTCGCGCTGGTTGATATCAAACCTGGGTTTTCCAGCTTTGATATCGTGGATGACTCCACGTTTCAGGGTGAATCGGTCCTGAAGCAGGTCGCGAAGTGCTTCAGGGCAACGCCGGGGAATATGAGAATCATGCAGTTCCCCACGGACAGCAGTTACTCGTTCCAGCCCACTCCATTCAATGGCGCTCCGTGTCAGGGGACCGTTACGCAAGGGAGCGCCACGACCACAGCCACTGTCGGATGGCACCCGTATAGCGAGATGAGCTTCGCGAGCGAGTTTGTCTTCCCTGTACCTGCGGTAGATGCACCGCTTCGCCTTCATCACACGAAGCACTTCATTACGATGAATGGTGCCATCGTCCAGAGTGTGCCCAGCCCTCTGCCCTACGGGTCTATGCCGGTGGAATGGGACTTCGAGTGGGACCTGATGCCCGAGGATTCCGACGTTGACCTGGTCCTGAGTGCTGATGGCTACGAGAATTGGCTGCCGAAGGCGACCATCTCTAGCGGGGGGACATCTCTGACCAGCACCGCGCAGATCGAGCCGGGCTCTACCCTGGTGGTCAAGGCGAAGGCTGAACCCAAGAGCCCGTCGTCGCCCGCCGTTGCGATGAAGCAGGTCACCTTCCTGCTCGATTCTTCGAATCTCCCAGGCATCGCCATGAATAAACCCTGGGATGTCGTGATCCCGGATGAGGGACAGGCAGATTTGGTCTTCGAACAAGACCGGAATGCTGCCTATGGCCTCAACTTCGTGGATTCTTCCAAGGTCGAGACGCCTTTGGGGTCGTTTTCTGAAGCGACAGCGGAGGTGTCCTCCTTCGACTTTGGGGGCTATGGGCAGATCGTGGCGGTGGGTATTACGGAGAATGACCGTATGGTCTACTCGCGGATCAAGGACCCTTCCGCCACTCCGGGGTTCCCCCTTCCACCTGTGGAAGGCCCTCTGCTTCTTCCCAAGCGCGAGGCCTCCTCGTACATCGCTGACTCCTGGAAGTTGAATGAGAACAGTATGCTGAAACAAGACGATGACGACAGTGATGCCCTCCCGAGTTTCATGGAAAACAACCATTTAGGAGATGCGCTGTCGCTCTTCGAGGAATATCGGGGCTTCATTATTAGTGGTGGGCATGTCCGGACCAAGCCCTCGGAGGTGGATTACTTCCTCCATGATGCGATAAGTCAGCCTTATTCTATCGCGGGAATTGCCCGGTTCGAGAGTGCAACGAATCTCAAGGTCCATCGTCTTGGGTTCAAGGACTTCGCGCTTGCCAGCAGGGTCATCAACGCCAACTTCGAAGGCGGGGTTCATAATGGCAACAAGTATCTTGTGACCATGTGGCTTGAGTCTGGACGCGAGGGGACGTCCGATGCCGTCGGAGGACCCGGTACTCCCAAGTTCATCGACCACATCGCAATCGCGAATGACACACGTGCCGGAACCTGGGTCTCCACTGTTGCTCATGAGCTGGGGCACACCGCAAACCTTCCTCATCACGGTGAAGGTGGTTTCTTTACGGCGAAGTGGGAAGGCCTTGATCAGTATAGTGAGGCTTGTGAAATTCCTCGCAAGCCCGTTGGAGTATATGATGAAGGGAAGGTTTTGCTCGTTAATCCTCCCAGTCTGGGTCAGGGCGCTGTGCTGCCTTATGAGGAGCCGAATGGAGTCATGATTGGCGGCTCATGCCTTGAGAACGGTGTGGGAGGGCGCTTCAGTGGCGATGCAGATTGCATCATGCGCACCCCTCCCCAGGCATTCATTCCAAATGTTTCAATGCACCGGCATGAGCGCTGGTGGGTAACAGAGCCCGAAGGAACTTCGCTTTGTAAGTCGCGTGATGGGACTCGTTTCGGGGTTAATGATCCCCTCCCCAGGTACGGCGATGCGGCGCCAGGCCGGGGCGAGTGCGCTCAGAAGGTTTGTGTTAATGATAACCATGTGCATGCCAGTTATAGTCAGTCGGCCTGCACGCTGCGACGGGAGACGAGCAGGTCCTGTCAGTAAATGTGTGAGCTGGAACAGTCCTCTTGGATGCCACTCAGTCGGGCTGTTCCAGCTTGCCCAGCGTCTCCACCAGGCTCTGCATGCGTTCGTGGTGGGTGCCGGGCCAGAAGACGCGCTGGCAGCCAGGGCACTGTTGGAAATGGCGGTGACGCTGGGCCACGCCTTCCGGGACGCGGCCTTGCACTTCTTCCGGTGTCGCGGTGGACAGCGGCGCGTTGCATGCGATGCACCGGGAGAAGGGCCGCATGCGCGAGGTCAGTCCATACCTCCGCACCACCTCCACCAGCTGGTGCGCGGGGTCGGTCGCTCGCGGGTAGTAGCCTTGCACCACCTCCGAGCGCTTCAGCACGCCCAGGTCCCTCGTGAGCAGCACCCGCGCTTCGTCGCGGGACAGGCGCGCCAACTGGTCGTCCGCGTAGTCGTTGCGCCAGAGCGTGTCGAAGCCGAGCATCCGCAGGAAGCCCGACAGCCGCCCCAACCCCACGTCCAGGATGAAGCGCGGCATGTCCGGGAGCGGCGGCCCCACCCGCGCCTCCTGCGCGACCCGCGCAGCCGCTGGAGCCAACGCCGGATACACGTCGAGGCGCGTTCCCTCCTCCGCTCGATGCCCGAAGCCCACCGGCTCGCCGTCCACGCACACCACGTCCACTTCCGGATGCGGCGGCCCCAGTGACTCGATGAGGTCCTTCACCGACGGGCTGCCTTGCAGCACGTGCGTGAACGCCTGTCCCCGGCGCTCCGGTGCGACGAAGTCGTTCAGTACGCCGTGGAGCCGCACCGTGAGCTGTCGTGATGACATCCGGGACTCCTCACGTCCTGCTGCGTCGTCGCTGATGATCATGATGTCTTTCTTTGAATCCCCGCCTTACCCAGCTATGGCGCGGTGCGGCTCTTGAATTCTTGAAAGGCAGTGACGTGATCCTCACGGGCCGTCAGAGGACAGCCTTCTTGCAAACTTCTATAATCGCGCGCCAGTCGGCGCGCCGAAGCCGACGGGTCACCCCTCGACACCCTCGGAAGCAAGGATCCAGGCCCTGTATGGCATCGAAGCTCCCCCCGTTCCTTCGCCCCTTCCTGGCGCTGGGCTTCCTGGCCCTCGCTTGCGGCGAGGGTGACGAGCCCCTTCCTCCTCCGGACTCGGGGACGACCGTCGATGCGGGGACCCGCACCGACGCGGGCACCTCCGAGGACGCGGGGCTGCCCACGGATGACGCGGGCACCTCCGAGGACGCCGGAGCCGATGTGGACGCGGGCACGTCCGAGGACGCGGGGACGGAGGTGGATGCGGGCTCGGCCGAGGATGCGGGCACCTCCTCCGATGCCGGGTCCGTGACGGACGCGGGCTCGGCCGAGGATGCGGGCTCCTTGACCGACGCCGGTTCCTCCACCGACGCGGGCTCGCCGACCGACGGCGGATCCGCGGACGCGGGCTCGGACGGCGAGTCGGATACCGACGCGGGCTACACGGAGATCCGCCTGATGGCCGCCAACCTCTCCAGCGGCAACGGCCAGGACTACGACCCGGGCCACGGCATCCGGCTGATGCAGGGCGTGAAGCCCGACATCGTGATGATCCAGGAGTTCAACTACAAGTCGGACTCGGCGGCGGACATGCGCTCCATGGTCGACATGATTGGCGCGGGCTTCTACTACTACCGCGAGACCGGCGCGCAGATCCCCAACGGCATCATCAGCCGCTACCCCATCATCGACTCGGGCGAGTGGAAGGACGCCAAGGTCTCCAACCGCGACTTCGCCTGGGCCCGCATCGACATCCCCGGGCCGCGCGACCTCTGGGCCATCAGCGTCCACCTGCTCACCACCAGCTCCAGCAACCGCAACGCGGAAGCCACCCAGCTCGTGGGCTACATCCAGGCGAACATCCCCGAGGGCGACTACCTGGCCATCGGCGGTGACTTCAACACCGACTCCCGCTCCGAGGCGTGCCTCACCACCTTCAAGCAGGTGGTCGACACCGCGGGCCCGCACCCCGCCGACAAGAACGGCAAGGAGGGCACCAACGCCGGCCGCAGCAAGCCCTATGACCACGTGCTCGTGGACTCCGACCTGCGCCAGTACCAGGTGCCCACCGTCGTCGGGACCAGCACCTTCAACAACGGCCTGGTGCTCGACAGCCGCGTCTACACGCCCATCTCGGACATCTACCCGGCCCTGAGCAGCGACAGCGGCGCGTCCAGCATGCAGCACATGGGCGTCATCAAGACGTTCCGCACGCCCAACTTCTAACGGGCGCGCGGCAGGCAACCCGGGCCGGTCATCGGGACTCCCCGGTGCCCGGCCCGCGCCGTTTCCTCAGAGGAGGTCGCTCCACTTGTGCCGGTTGCGCTCCAGGAAGCGCGCCACCGGCGGGATGCGGGCCACCAGCGGCGTCAGGACGAACACCGCGCCCAGCCGCAAGGGCTTGATGAGCTGCGTGGCCACGTACGCCGCGCCCCATGTCCCCGCCTGCGCTCCGACGCCCTCGGGCTTGAAGCCGGCGCGGATGGCCGCCCAGAAGCCCACCATCGACAGGCCGAAGCTCAGCCAGTACAGGGCGAAGGCCACCGGGCCGTACTCCAGGAGCAGCGCCTTGAAGCGCGCCATCAACGTCGGCTTCGCCGCCGGGGCCGGCGTGGTGGTTTCGGGTGGGGCAATGTCGGGAGCGGAAGGCTTCACGTCGGGCTCAACAGGCGCCATGGGCGCACCATGCCCGAAACGTGGAGCCTTCGGGAGGCCGAGGGCAGGCGGACGGGCGACCCGCGGCCCAGGTCCGGGTTGTCAGGGCTCCCGGGGGCGCGATAGAGGTTCGGGCACCCCATGAAAGCCTCCATCCGCCTCCTCCTCGTGGTCGTCCTCGCCGTGCTGGCGGCGGATCAGGTGACCAAGTACCTGGCCGTGTCCCGGCTGACGGAGGCGCTGGATGGGCGCACGGGCCTCGCGCGCGTGTCCGGCTTCCTGAGCGAACGGAACCTGGACAACGACCCTCCGGTGGAGGGCGTGTTCCGCAAGAACACGCGGCCGTACCGCTTCATCGAGGACTACTGGCACTTCCGCTACGTGGAGAACCCGGGGGCGGCGTGGGGCATGTTCTCCACCCTGCCGGAGACGGCGCGCAAGGCGTTCTTCCACGTGGTGAGCCTGGCGGCGCTGGGGTTCATCCTGGTGCTGTACCGCCGCACGGAGCCGTCGCAGAAGGTGGTGCGCGTGGCGCTGGCGCTCATCACCGGCGGCGCGCTGGGCAACTTCGTGGACCGGCTCATCCGGGGCTACGTCATCGACTTCATCGACTGGCACTGGCGCAACCAGCCGGGCATGCGCTGGCCCACGTTCAACGTGGCGGACGCGGCCATCTGCGTGGGCGTGGCGCTGATGCTGCTGGACTCGCTGCGCCGGCCGGAGGCCGTGGCCACCCCGCCGCTCCCCCAGGGCAGCAGCCCCCAGCCGTGACGCGCGGGGGTGGGCTGGTATAAGCCCTCCCCGTGCCGCGCAAATACGCCATCCTCCTCGCCCTCACGCTGGGCGTCATCGTGCTGGACCAGTGGACGAAGTACCTGGTCGTGCGCGACCTCACCACCCGCTTCGATGGGCTCACCACGCTGTCGGAGCGGCTGGGCGCGTTCTACTCACCCGCGGAGGCCCCGGGCTTCCGCGGCCTGCACTTCCAGCCGCGCACGCACGTGGAGGTGGCGGAGAACTTCTTCCGCCTGCGCTACGCGGAGAACCCGGGCGCGGCGTGGGGCATGTTCCGCGACCTGCCGCCCCACCTGCGCGGCCCGCTCTTCCACCTGGTGAGCCTGGGCGCGGTGGTGCTCATCGTCTTCTACTTCCGGAAGCTGTCCGGCACGGACCCCGCGGAGGCGTGGGCGCTGTGGGGCCTGCCGCTGGTGCTGGGCGGCGCGCTGGGCAACTACATCGACCGCGTGGCGCGGGCCTTCGTCATCGATTTCCTGGAGGCCCATTGGTACGACAAGGCCGCCTGGCCGTCGTTCAACGTCGCGGACATGGCCATCTGCATCGGCGTGGGCATGCTCGTGGTGGACGCCTTCGTGCGCAAGGAGAAGCCCAAGGCCTCCGCGCCCGCGAAGGCCGCGTAGTGGCGTGACGGGCCCGGGAATGTCCCTCCCGCCCGTCCCGGTTGTCCCCGCCGTTCGTCCGGGCCGCCCGGCGAGAGGTCCCCCATGCTCCCCGTCCTGCTGCGCCTGTCCTTCACCACGCTGTGGATGCAGCTCCTGCTGTACGCCGTCGCGGTGGCGGTGGTGGCCTCCGTCGCCGTCAACGGCTGGAAGGGCGCGCCGGGGCCGGTGGACGCGGAGACGGGGAAGGAGGGGCCCGCGACGTTCCAGGACAAGCTGCTGCGCGCGGTGGGGTTCGCGGTGGTGGGCGGCTTCCTCGCGTACTTCGGCCTGAAGTTCGCGCTGCCCGCAGACGCGTTCCCCGGCGGCCACGGCGAGGGCATCCCCCTGCACACCTACGGCGTGCTCCTGGCCACGGGCTTCATCACCGCGGTGTCGGTGGCGGGCCGGCTGGCGCAGGACGAGTGGCGCCGCGTGACGCTCGTGCCGGGCCGGGGCTGGGTGGACACGGAGGGGCCGAAGAAGCGCGAGCAGGTGATGGACCTGGCGTTCTGGGTGCTGGTGGGCGGGCTGGTGGGCAGCCGCGTGCTGTTCGTGCTGGTGAACTGGCAGGACTACGCGCGCGACTGGACGCAGGCCTTCTCCCTGGGCGGCGGGCTGGTGTTCTACGGCGGCCTGATTGGCGCGGGGCTGGCGGCGTTCCTCTTCGCCCGCAAGCACGACCTGGACTTCCTGCGGCTCGCCGACGTGTGCATCCCCACCGTGTCGCTGGGGCAGTGCCTGGGGCGCCTGGGGTGCTTCTCCGCCGGGTGCTGCTGGGGCGACATGGCCGGGAGCCACTCGCACACGGGCGTCACGTTCCCGGGCGCCGGGGTGGCGCAGGATCTGCTCGGCCGGCTGGGGGGCGCGTCCAGCCTGGCGTATGGCTCGCAGGCCGGGGATGACCGCTTCGTGGTGGAGGCGACCGGGCAGGTGCTCCACGAGTGGGCGCCGGGCGCGGTGCGCATCTCCGACTGGGTGGCCCGGCACGGCACCACGTTGCCGGTGTACCCCACGCAGCTCTTCGAGTCGGTGGGGCAGCTGGTGCTCTTCGTGGCGCTCCTGTACGCGCGCCGCTTCCGCCGCTTCCACGGGCACATCTTTGCGCTGTGGCTGATGGCCTACGCCGTCCTGCGGACGACGGTGGAGCTGTTCCGGGGCGACGTGGAGCGCGGCACCCTGCACGGCCTGCTGGAGTCCCTGGGGGCCCAGGGGCTGGCCGGGGCGGTGCCCCTGGAGGCCTGGTACAACGTGTCCACCAGCCAGTTCATCTCCCTGTGCATGTTCACCTTCGGTGCGCTGCTGATGGCCAGCCACCGACCGGCGGGTGCGGCCGCTGGCCTGGGGCCCACCCCGTCGGCGGCCTGAGGTTGCGAGCCGCGCCCGGGTTGGGGACACTCCCAGGACATGCCGCCGCCCGACAACGCCCGGTCCTCCGCCAAGAGCGGGGGCCGGCCCGCGCAGCAGGACGCCAGCTCCTCCAGCGAAGCCGCCCTTCACGAATGTGAAGAGCTGGAAGCGGCGATCGCGGAGCTGCGCAACAGCTACGAGCAGTACTTCATGGGCATGGAGCGCCAGGCGCCCATCCGCGCGCATGAGGACCTGAAGAAGCGGATGATGAAGCTCAAGGGGGCCTTCGTCCGCAGCACGGCGGTGAAGTTCCGCGTGCAGAGCCTCCACAACAAGTTCCTCACCTACGAGCGGCTGTGGACGCGCACGCTCCAGGAGATTGAAGACGGCACCTACCGCCGCGACCTGGCCAAGGCCCGCCGCCGCGCGGAGAAGAAGAAGCCGGGCGCCAGCGCGGGCCAGAAGGGCGTGGTGGAGCTGCCGGAAGAAATCGACGACATGGACTTCGAGGAGATCGAAGAGCTCGCCGGCCGGCGTCCCATCAACGAGCCGAAGCTCGCCTCGGAGTACCTCGCGGAGCAGCAGACCGCCGCGGGCGGCACGCCCTTCCGCGGCACGTCGGCGGTGGCGCCCGCCGCGGCGCGGCCGGCCGCGGCCCCCGTCACGGT
>JAFADT010000972.1 GCA_023424585.1 Pseudomonadota bacterium | reverse complement strand
AAGTACTGCTACGAGTCGGAGCTGAACAAGAACCCGTCGCTGGCCGGCAAGGTGGCGGTGGCCTTCACCATCGACCCGGCGGGCGCGGTGGCCGACGCCAGCGTCTCCGAGTCCACGCTGGGCAGCTCTCCCGCGGAGCAGTGCATGCTCTCCCGCATCCGCCGCTGGAAGTTCCCGGAGCCCAAGGGCGGCGGCGTGGTGAACGTGACGTACCCGTGGCTGTTCTCGCCCTCGGGTTCGGACGCGGCGGAGTAGCGCCCGGCCGCGATTCGTCGCCTGGAAGACCCAAGTGGCGTGGACGAAACGGTCCACGCCATTTTCATTTTTCCCCGCTGCCGTTTCGTGCGCGGCATCACTACTGTCCGAGCCACTGCCGCCCGGAGTGCGAGGGAGCGGGAGGACAACGTGACGGGAGGAGTCGTGAGGAAGTCGCTGCTGTTGGCCGCGCTCGCGCTGGCGACGCCGGCCCTGGGGGCCACGCCGCCGGAGGGCGTGCCGTTCGAGCCGCGCCGGGGGTTCTTCACCGAGACCGACGTCGGGGTGTTCTTCACGGTGGGCGGCGGGAACTCCTACTCCAACGCGCAGTCATACCTGCAGCTGGGCATCGGGTATGACCTGACGGAGCGCATCTCGCTGGGGGCCCACTTCGCCCTGGGCTCCAGCGCGCAGAACTGCTTCGCGGGCTACCTGCCGGACTCCAACGTCTGCGCGCTGTCGGACAACTTCACCGTGGCCTTCGGCGACCTGACGGCCGCGTACCACGTGGAGCTGGCCAACCGCTTCTACCTGACGCCCAAGGTGGCGGCGGGCTACACGCGGTTGGATCCCCGCCCGGTGGATCCGGACAAGGGCGACCCGGGCCAGGCCATCAGCGCCTTCAACGCGGGCCTGGGCGTGGGCGTGGAGTACGCGACGTCCTTCGACCACTTCTCCGTGGGCGCGGACCTGCTCGGCCGCTACATCATCGGGCCCGACATCATGTCGTTCGCGGTGTTCCCGCGCGTGAAGTACACGTTCTGAGACGGGCTGCGCCGCTCCCAGGCCAGCCACGTGCCGGGCGTATCCGGCGGGCGTGCGGCCCACGACGCGCCGGAGGTCGCGGATGAAGCGGGCCTGGTCGAAGTAGCCCAGCTCCAGCGCCAGCCGGGCCAGCTCCGGGGGCGGCGTCTCGCGCAGCCGCTCCGCGGCCTCGTGCCGGCGGTAGCGCTGGATGGCCCACTTGGGGCTCACGCCACCGCACGGCCCGGAAGTGCTCGACCCACGGGCGCGCGCGCCTCGTCCGCTTCGGCTTCTAGGTCCGGAACGAGCGAGGGGCCGCCACCCGGTGACATGGGTGACGGCCCCTGGAGGTCTCAGGCGCTCGGCGGAAGGACTACTCCGCCTCGGCGCGCTCCTCGCGCTTGCGGTCGCGCTCGGCGCGGTAGCGCTCGCCCACGGCCAGCGCCTTCTTGCGCATGCGCACGGACTTGGGCGTCACCTCGACGAGCTCGTCGTCGGCGATCCACTCCAGGGCCTTCTCCAGGCTCATCTCCTTGGGCGGCGTGAGGATGACGTTCTCGTCGCGGCCCGCGGCGCGGATGTTGGTGAGCTTCTTCTCGCGGCAGCAGTTGACGTTGAGCTCGGACGGGTGCGCGTGCTCGCCGATGATCATGCCCTCGTACACGGTGACGCCCGCGCCCACGAAGAGCTGGCCGCGCTCCTGGATGCTGAAGAGGGCGTAGGGCACCGTGTCGCCCAGGCGGTCGGAGACCATGGCGCCGTTGGCGCGCTTCGGGATGTGGCCGAACCACGGCTCGAAGCCGTCGAACTGGCTGCTCATGATGCCCTCACCGCGGGTGATGGTGAGGAACTCCGAGCGGAACCCGATGAGGCCGCGTGCGGGGATGCGGAACTGGAGGCGGGTGCGGCCCGAGCCCAGCTGCTGCATGTCCGTCATGCGGCCCTTGCGGGGCCCCAGGCGCTCCGTCACGACGCCCACGCTGTTCTCCGGCACGTCGCAGAAGAGCAGCTCCATGGGCTCGTGCGTCTGCCCGTCCACCACCTTGGTGATGGGCTCCGGGTTGGAGGCGGTCAGCTCGTAGCCCTCGCGGCGCATGTTCTCGATGATGACCGCCAGCGCCAGCTCGCCGCGGCCCACCACGCGGAACGCGTCCGGCGTCGCGGTGTCCTCCACGCGCACGGCCACGTTGCGGTACGCCTCGCGGTACAGGCGCTCGCGCAGGTTGCGGGAGGTGACGTACTTGCCCTCCTTGCCCGCCAGCGGCCCGTCGTTGACCTTGAAGATCATCATCATCGTGGGCTCGTCCACGGTGATGCGCGGCAGCGCCACCGGCTTCTCGAAGTCCGCGATGGTGTCGCCGATGGAGATCTCCTCGATGCCCGCGATGGAGACGATCTCACCCGGGCCCGCGTCCGCGATCTCCGTGCGCTTGAGGCCGGAGAAGCCGAACAGCTTCACGACCTTGCCCTGCTGCACCTTGCCGCCCTCGCGGACGACGGACACGGGCATGTTCGGGGTGATGCGGCCCGCCTGCACGCGGCCCACCGCCAGACGGCCGACGTAGTCGTCGTAGTCCAGGTTGGCGACGAGCAGCTGGAGCGTCGTCTGGTCCTCCGGCGGCGCGGGCGGGGGCGGGATGTGGTTGATGATGGCGTCGTACAGCGGCTCCAGCGTCTTGCCCGGTACCTCCAGCGACGTGGAGGCCTGCCCCTGGCGCGCGATGGTGTAGAGGACCGGCATCTCCAGCTGCTCCTCGTTCGCGCCCAGGTCGATGTAGAGCGAGTACACGAGGTCCAGCACGTCCTTGGCCCGGGCGTCCTGGCGGTCGATCTTGTTGATGACCAGCACCGTCTTCAGGCCCATGGACAGCGCCTTGCTGAGCACGAAGCGCGTCTGGGGCAGGGGGCCCTCCGCGGCGTCCACCAGCAGGATGACGCCATCGACCAGGCGCAGGCCGCGCTCCACCTCGCCGCCGAAGTCGGCGTGGCCCGGGGTGTCGATGATGTTGATCTGCTTCCCCTTGTAGGAGACGGCGGTGTTCTTCGCGAGGATGGTGATGCCCTTCTCGCGCTCGAGGTCGTTCGAGTCCATCACCCGTTCAGCGACGTGCTCGTTGGAGCGGAAGGTTCCCGCCTGGCGGAGCAGGTGGTCGACGAGGGTGGTCTTGCCGTGGTCGACGTGGGCGACAATGGCGACGTTGCGGATGTTTTCGCGAGAGATCATGCGGACCAACTGACTGAAAAAGGTGCGAGGAGACACGCCCGGAGCGGGGAATCTCAATCCCACCGGAACCGGGAAGGCCGGGGCTTATATGCCGGGGGCTTCCCACCTGCAACGAAGGCGGGTGTCCAGCAGGTAAACAATCAAGCCCCCGGCACCGGTCCTTATCCCACCTGGGGGGTGGGCGCCGCCGTCTCCACGCCCAGCCGCTCTCTCAGGAAGCGCTCCACCCGCAGCTCCACCAGGCCCGGGACTTCCAGTGGGGCGGTATGGGTGCCCTCGGGAATCATCAGGAGCTCGGAGGCCGGGATGCGCCCGGCCATCTTCCGGGACAGCCAGCCGGGGGTGAAGCGGTCCTTCTCCCCGGCGATGACCAGGGTGGGCACGTCCACGTGCTCCAGGTGGTCCTCGGCGGTGTGGTTGGCCAGCGAGTCCAGGGTCCGGACGAAGACGACGGGGTCCATGCGCGCCAGGTGGGTGAAGTAGGGGGCCAGGTCGTTGCGCGCGATGAGGTCCGGGTTCATCTCCAGGCGGATGGCCAGCTGCACCACCAGCTCCGTGGTGAGCGCCCCGTGCACGATGCGCGCGGTGTGGCGGGGGAAGCGCTCCACCGCGGCCCGCAGGGTGGGGAAGAGGCGCTTGAGCAGCGTGGAGTCGTGGAAGGTGTCCAGCGGCATGCCGTAGCTGCCGCACACCAGCACCAGCCCCTCCACGCGGCGGGAGTAGCGGCGGTGGAACTCCAGCGCCACCTGCACGCCCATGGAGTGGCCGAAGAGGACGGCCTTCTCCAGCCCCGCCGCGTCCATCACCCGCGCCAGGTCGTCGCAGGTGTACGCCATGCCGATGCGCGTGCGGTCCGTGGGGACGGTGCTCTTGCCGTGGCCCCGGTAGTGCCAGCGCAGCACCCGGTGGCGCCGGCCCAGGTAGGGCAGCAGGTACTTCCACGCGAAGCCGTCGCAGCCCAGGCCGTCGCACAGCACCATGCCCGGGGCGCCCTCCCCCCGCACCTGGTAGTAGAGGTCCGCGCCGTCCGGCACCCGCAGCGAGTCCTGCCGGAAGGAGACCGCCTGTCCGTGGGGCGCGCTCACGCCTCCGCCTCGTCCGTGTCCATCCCCTCCGGGATGCCCTTGTCCAGCCCGTAGCGGGAGATCTTGAGGAGCAGGTTGGAGCGGCTGATGCCCAGCTCGCGCGACAGCCGGCTCTTGTTGTAGCGGGTGCGCACCAGGCCCTGGTGGATCATCTCCTTCTCCAGGGACTCCACCGCCTCGTGCAGCTTGCCGTGCGCGCGGGGGGCGATGAACGGCCCGCCGCCGGGGACGACGGCGTCGCGGATGCGGCTGGACAGCAGCTCCGCGGGGATGACCTCCAGCTCGCCGCCCAGCACCAGGAGCCGCTCGATCTCGTTCTCCAGCTCGCGGATGTTCCCGGGCCACGCGTACGCGCCCAGGATGGCCAGGGCCTCCGGCGCCAGCCCCCGGGCGCGCTGGCCCTCGCGGTGGTGCTTGCGCAGGAAGTGGTCGATGAGGACGGGCAGGTCGTCCTTGCGCTCGCGCAGGGGCGGCAGCTGCAGGCGGATGACGTTGATGCGGTAGAAGAGGTCCTCGCGGAACTCGCCGCGCTTCACCAGCTCGCCCAGGTCCTTGTGGGTGGCGGCGATGACGCGCACGTCGACCTCGCGGGACTGGGTGCCGCCCACGGGCAGGAAGGTGCCCTCCTGGAGCACGCGCAGGAGCTTCACCTGGAGGGCGGGGGACATGTCGCCCACCTCGTCCAGGAAGAAGGTGCCCTGGTCCGCGACCTCGAAGAGGCCCTTCTTGTCCTTGAGCGCGCCGGTGAACGCGCCGCGGGTGTGGCCGAAGAGGGCGCTCTCCAGGAGGTTGTCGTTGAAGGCGGAGCAGTTCTGCACGACGAACGGCTTGTCCTTGCGCGGGCCGTTGTGGTGGATGGCGCGCGCCACCAGCTCCTTGCCCGTGCCGGACTCGCCGTTGATGAGGACGGTGGAGTCGGAGTGGGCCACCTTCTCCATCAGGCGGAAGACCTCGTTCATGGCCCCGGAGCGGCCGATGATCTTCTCGAAGCGGTAGCGGCTGGACAGCTCGGAGGCCATGGACTGGATGGTCTCCTCCTTGCGCGTGAGCTCCACCTCCTGGTTGGCGATCTCCGTCACCGCGAACTCCAGCAGGTCCGACAGCTTGCTCAGCTCCGAGCCGTCCAGCACCGGCACGCGCTCCGCCGCGCCCTCCAGCTCCGGCAGCGCCCCGGGCGCGATGTCGCGCATCTTGCCCAGGAGCACGTGCCCGTCCCCGGGCGTGAGCGGCTGCCGGGCGAAGCCCTCCACGAAGAGGAAGCCCTCGTACTCGTTGCGGATGTAGAGCGGCGCGCCCACGATGGACAGGCGCAGGTGGCAGTCGTGGAAGAGCGAGCGGCGCAGGTTCTTGGCGGCCTTGAACTTCTCATGCAGCACCCGCACCGACTGGGCACACCGCCGCATCCCCTCCCGCGCCCCCAGCGAGTGGCGGCAGAGGTCGTTGGGCGGCGGGATGAAGTCCCCGCGCTGCCAGTCGTGCACCACCCCGTTGCGATCCGCGAACGAAAGCTCCACCTGCCACCACTTGCGGATGACATCCCTCAACATGACAATGGTGTGCAGATTCTGATGCTTCTCGAAGTCCATCCCCGCGTCCCTCGGCCTGTTGCGGATCAGGACGAGGGATCTACGGGGTTGTCCGAACTCAATCCAGCGGCACCTGTCCGACGACGGCGCTGTTCGCGTACCCTGGTTCCCTGTGAGCGCACCCCCACATACACACGGCAGGGCAGGGCAGGGTCATTCCCACGACCCCGAGCATGATTCCTCGCACCATGGGCATTCGCACGGCCATGGGCATGGTCACTCGCACGCTCCCCGGCGAGGGGGGATGGCGGAGGAGCGGCGCAAGGACCGCCGCCGGCTGCTGTTCGCGCTGGGGCTGACGGCGACCATCATGGTGGCGGAGGCGGTGGGCGGCTTCCTCACCAACTCGCTGGCGCTGCTCTCCGACGCCGGGCACATGCTGACGGACGTGTCGGCCATGGTGCTGAGCCTGCTGGCGCTGTGGTTCGCCGGGCGGCCCGCGGACCTGAAGAAGACCTACGGCTACTACCGGATGGAGATCTTGAGCGCGCTCCTCAACGGGGTGCTGCTGCTGGTCATCACCATCTTCATCCTGATGGAGGCCTGGCAGCGCGTGCGGACGCCAGCGCCGGTGGAGCTGGGGCCCATGGCGCTGGTGGCGGGCATCGGCCTCGTCGCGAACCTGGCGGCGCTGGGCTTCCTGCACCAGACGCACTCCATGAACGTGCGCGGCGCGTTCCTGCACGTGCTGGGGGACACGCTGTCGTCAGTGGGCGTGCTGGTGGGCGCGGGCGTGATGGCGTGGACGGGCTGGTACGTCGTGGACCCCATTATCTCCGTGGCCATCTCGATGATCATCGTCGTGGGCGCGCTGCGGCTGGTGAAGGACGCGGTGGACGTGCTCCTGGAGGCGGTGCCCGCGCACGTGGACCTGGAGCAGGTGCGCGCGCTCATGGCGAAGGTGCCGGGCGTGCAGGCGGTGCACGACCTGCACGTGTGGACCATCTCCAGCGGGATGTACGCGCTGTCCGCGCACCTGGTGGTGGCGGACCCCATGGTCTGCAACAACGACGACATCCTGTCGGCGGTGAAGCACGACCTCTTCGACCGCTTCGGCATCGACCACACGACCATCCAGATCGAGAGCCAGTCCTACGCCCACCTGGGCGAGGTGCACTGACCTCCTTGCGAAAGGCGCGCGGGGCGGGGGATTCTCGCCGGCTCCTATGAGCGTGCTGGACAAGGTGTTGTCGCTGCGGCCGGGCAACGTGGTGGCGCGGGTGGGCCCGGGCTCCCGGGTGCCCCTGTTGGATCCACGGGAGCTGCTCGGGGCGCTGGAGTCCACGCCCATGGCGCTGCCGTGCCTGCCGGTGCTGTCCAAGGGGGCGCTGCCGGCCCTCTTGCGAGCGGCCCGCGCGGAGGACGCGGTGCTGGGCCTCTCCTGCCCGCACCCCCTGGCGGACCGGGGCGCGCCGGAGCGCTTCGTGCAGGCGGTGCACGCGGCGGCGCAGGAGGCCGGGCACACCCGGCCCCTGTTCCTCCAGGCCGGCCCGCTGCGCGTGACGTCCACGGACGCGGACGTGCTGGACGCGCTGAACGATGGGCTCTTCCGCGTGGTGGACGCGGGCTTCGCGCTGGTGTCGTTGGACCTGTCGCGCCTCACCTCCTACGAGGCGGTGGAGGCGGTGAACGCGCTGGTGGGCTCGCTCAAGGAGCGCGAGCTGTCGCTGGAGGTGTCCCCGCCCCAGGCGTCCTCGGGCGGGCTGGTGGACGCGTGCGCGACGCTGCTGGAGGGCCTGTCGCAGTGGCAGGTCCCGGTGCGCCTGCTGCGCGTGTCGGACGGACAGCTGGGCGAGGGGGAGCTGGACGTGGCGCTGCTGAGGCGCGTGGTGGAGACGGCCGCGGGGAAGGGCGCGGCGGTGGCGGTGGCGGACGCGTCCC
The DNA here is from genome assembly GCA_023424585.1 of Pseudomonadota bacterium. Taxonomy (GTDB): domain Bacteria; phylum Myxococcota; class Myxococcia; order Myxococcales; family Myxococcaceae; genus Corallococcus. Next base: position 57 of record JAFADT010000972.1, on the reverse strand, counting down.
TCGGGCCCGCGCGCGCGCTGTCCAGCTACGTGGCCGCGGGCGTGCGCAAGGTGGACC
>JAFADT010000962.1 GCA_023424585.1 Pseudomonadota bacterium | reverse complement strand
ACTCCAACTTCTTCACCGGCTTCTCGATGGACATCAGCGAGGGCGGCATCTTCATCGCCACGGTGGAGTCGGTGCCGCGCGGCACGGCGGTGGAGCTGGACTTCACGCTGCCGGGAGGCCGGCCGCTGACGGTGAACGGCGTGGTGCGCTGGGCGCGCGACGGCAATGACCGCACGCCGGACCTGATGCCGGGCGTAGGCGTGCAGTTCACCACGCTGCCGCCGGAGGTGGCGCACGCCATCTCGTCGTTCGTGGCCACGCGAGACCCGCTGTTCTACCCGGACTGAAGCAGCGTCACGCGGCCCCAACGCCCGCGCGAACACATGTCCCCGGCCGTGCGCCTGTGCGTCAGGGCTGGTTGGGATTGCCGATGCCCTGGAAGGGATTGAACGTGTACGTCGTGGAGAACTGCGACGACGGGCTGAAGTAGTACGCGGCCAGCTTCGCGGGGTCCTTGGCGATTTCACCGCGCAGGACGGGGCCGTCGTTCTGGTCGTCCCAGCCCCAGGGCGCGTTCGCGGAGTTGGTGCCGCAGTTGCCCACCACCAGGCCACAGCCTCCGCTCGTGTCTCCCCGGAACGTGCCATCGGACGCGAACAGCGAGGTCAGGTCTCGGCGCGGCCACAGGCCATCGGTGGGGCTGTAGATGTCGAGCAGCTTGTAGCGCACGTCTGGATCCGTCGCGGACGAGGGCTGCTCCGCCAGCGTGAGCGACGGGTAGTACTTCACGCCGTCTCCGACGATGTCGTAGTACGGCCACGCCTTGAGGCCGTGGCCCTTGGCCTCCTGCGCGGTGATGGGGTGCAGCTCCCCCTCGAAGGAGGCCATGGACAGCGTGCCGTCAATGGACTCCGACCCCGACCCGAGCGGGCTGCCGGACGGCACGAACGAGTAGAAGTCCTTGTGCGCCACCGTCACCGCGCCCACGAGCGAGCCGTACTCGCTGCCGTCGCGCTTCACGATGAGCAGCACGCCCTCGCCGTCGTTCTCGTGCTCGGTGTCGAAGATGGAGTCGGACCAGTCTCGCGGGTGGAAGAACGTGTAGAGCAGGTACCAGTGCGTGGAGGTCTCCACCACCGACTGGTAGGCGTGCGCGGTGAGCGCTCGCGAGCCTGTGTTGTCCCAGTTGTTCGTCCCGCTCCAGTCCCCGTCGAAGTCCACGCGGGTGATGAAGTCGGACTTGCCGCTCAGCGAGTGCGAGCCCGTGACGTCCACGTCCTGGTAGTGGATGGGCGCCCACCGCTTCGTCAGCACCGCTCGCGCCGCGGACGAACCCACGCCGTTCAACAGCGCCTGCCGGCCCTGCGCGAACAGCTCCTCTTCCTCCAGCACGCCCTCACCGCAGGCGGAGAGCCATAGCAGGGCCGTGGTGACAGCCGTGAACTTCAGGACAGGGGGCAGACGGCGCAGCGATGACCGCATGGGGACCGGCCTTTCCTTGAGAGAGGAAGGCGGTCATCAGACATCACCACGGAATATTTGAGAAAGAAGCCTTCATTGAATTTTGAGTCAAACCGACATGACTCACGGCGGCCGTTTCCGCTCGCGGGGCCACCGACGGCGGAGCTCCGGACCCGCGAAGCGGGCCTGCCGCCCGATGGGACAATCCCTATCCTACCAGCGCCATCCGTCGGATACCGGACCGGCTCCCGTGGCGGGGGGTGAAACACAGGCCCTGTCTCTGGCAGAAACCAAGACAACCCATGAGGGATGGGACCACGTCCCCCTGAAGGAGTCCCTGTCACATGAGCACGATTCTCCGGACCCCACCCCTCACCGGCGGCCATCCCCCTCGCTGGGACTCGCGCCGCCGCGCCCCGGCCGCCCCCACGGCCCTTCCTCCCCTGGAGAAGGTGAACCTGGCCCACGCGTCCACCCACCTGCCGGAGCCCGGCGTGGTCCGGCCCGTGGGCATGCTCCACGGCCAGCCCGTGCACCTGGTGCGGCTGACGGGCACCGGCCCCTGGTGCCGGCACGCCGCGGGCGATGCCCTGTTCTTCGTCACCCGGGGCACCCTGCGGGTGGAGCTGCGCGAGCGCGCCGTGGACCTGGAGGAGGGCGAGCTGCTCATCGTCCCCCGGGGCGTCGAGCACCGCCCGGTCGCTGACGCGGAGGCGCTGGTGCTGAGGTCGGCTCCCCCGCTCGACGGGGAGGCGGCCGGGCAGTCTCCCGCCCCCTGAGCGCAGGCCTGACGCCTCCCGGGCGGGCGAGCCCCCGTCCCGCCGGAGCGCGGTGATTCCTCCCACGGGGCGCACAGCGCACTTTTGCCTTGAACGAACGGAAGGAGGCTTCCCGCGTCGGTCCACCCGTCGCCGGACGGCCGCCGCCTTTCACAAGGAGCGGGAGTCGCCATGCGCATCCACCACCTGAACTGCACCACGATGTGCCCGCCCGGCCGGCGGCTCATGGATGGGCGGCGCGGCTTCAGCGGCCCGGCGGCGCTCACCTGCCACTGTCTGGCGGTGGAGACGGCGAACGGCCTGGTGCTGGTGGACACCGGCTTTGGCCTCAATGACGTGTACGCGCCGCGCGTGCGGCTCCATCCCTTCTTCCGCGACCTGCTCTGCCGCCCCGCCCTGGCGGAGGAGGCCACCGCCATCCGCCAGCTGGAGCGGAAGGGGTTCCACGCCAGCGACGTGCGCGACATCGTCCTCACGCACCTGGACTTCGACCACGCGGGCGGCCTGGATGACTTCCCCCACGCGCGCGTGCACGTGCTGGCGGAGGAGTACCGCGTGGCCACCGCGCAGAGGTCGTGGCTGGACCGCGCGCGCTTCCGCCCGCCGCAGTGGTCCAAGGAGACGCGGTGGGAGACCTATGTCCCGCGCCGGGGCGAGAGCTGGTTCGGCTTCGACTGCGTGCGCGAGCTGACCGGGCTGCCGCCGGAGATCCTCCTGGTGCCGCTCGTGGGCCACACGCTGGGACACGCGGGCGTGGCCATCGACACCGGCGACGGGTGGCTCCTGCACGCGGGCGACGCGTACTTCTACCACGGCGAGATGGACCTGGACCGCTACCGGTGCACCGCCGGCCTGCGCGCCTACCAGAAGCTGATGCAGAAGGACGGGTGGATGCGCTGGTACAACCTGCGCCGGCTGCGCGAGCTGGTGCAGCGCCACGGCGACCAGCTGACGGTGTTCTGCGCGCACGACTCGCTGGAGTTCGAGCGGCTGGAGGAGCGCGAGAAGCTGCCCGAGGACTTCCCCATCCAGCCCGGCCTCGTCGCCCCCGTGCCGTCGCTGCACCTCTAACCTGCTTCCGGTAGGCTCGTCACCCGGCTCGAGGAGACCGGCTCTCTTGGTGATCTTGCGCAGCGTGACAGCTGAAGACCTCCCGCTCTTCTTCGAGCACCAACGGGACGCAGTCGCGCTGCGCATGGCCGCGTTCCCATCGCGGGAGCGCGATGCCTTCCTGACCCACTGGCGCACGCAGGTGCTCCGCCCCGAGAACGTGACCCGCACCATCGTCGTTGGCGGCCTGGTCGCTGGGTACGTCAGCAGTTGGGAACAGGACGGCAAGCGCCTCGTCGCCTATTGGATGGGGCGCGAGCACTGGGGCAAGGGCGTCGCGACACGGGCGCTCTCGGAGTTCCTCGTGCATGAGCCGGTTCGTCCGCTCCATGCGTGGGTCGCTGTCCACAACGTCGGGTCGATGCGCGTCCTCGAGAAGTGTGGCTTCCGCGCGGTGGCCCAGGAGCCCCCGCAGCACGCGGACGGAGTTGCCGAGGTGCTCATGATGCTGGGTCCGAGGTAGCCGGCCCGCGCCGTCCCCGCGTCAGGGAGGGGGCGGAGCCTGCTGGAGCGGAGGAGACTCCGCCGGCGGCGGCTCCTCCACCGGCCGGGGCGCGCGCGGCAGGTCCACCGTGAAGGTGGAGCCGCACCCCGGCATGCTCTCCACGCGGATGGCGCCGCCGTGCGCCTCCACCAGCTGGCGGGCGATGTAGAGCCCCAGCCCGTAGCCGGCCTCCGCCTTCGCGGCGCGCTCCCGCTCGAAGCGCTCGAAGACGCGGCGCTGGGCCTCCGGCGCGATGCCCACGCCCTCGTCCCGCACGCGCAGCCGCGAGTGGTCCGCGTCCAGCGCCGTCACCGTCACCGTCACCGGGTGGCCCCGGCCGAACTTCAGCGCGTTGGACAGCAGGTTCGTCATCACGCGGTCCAGGCGGATGCGGTCCCACTGGCCCACCTGCCCCGCCTCCACCGCCAGCCGCAGGTCGCAGCCCGCCTCCACGGCCGCGTCCGCGAAGCGCTCCACCACCTCGCGCGCCAGCTCCCCCAGGTCCATGGGGGCCGCGTCCAGCAGCCGCTTGCCGGAGGACAGCCGCGACAGGTCCAGCAGGTTGTGGAGCAGCTGCCCCAGCCGCTGCGCCTGCCCGCGCGCCGCCACCAACCCCTGCCGCACGTCCTCACCCCGGCTGGCCGCCTGCGCGCGCTGCACCTTGGTGAGCAGCAATTGCAGCGCATGCAAGGGATTGCCCAGGTCGTGCGCGGTGACGGCGATGAGGTCCACCGCCTCGCGCGCCTCGCGCAGGAGCCGCGTGTTCTCCAGGGCCAGCGCCGCGCGGCCGGCCAGCTCCTCCACCAGCACCTGGTCCGCCTGCGTGAAGCGGCGGTGCCCCCGGGCCGTCAGCAGCACGAAGGCGCCCAGCGTCTCGCTGCCCGTGCGCAGCGGCACCACCATCGCTGAACCGATGCCGATGCGCTCGATGAGCAGCCGGTGCTCGTC
>JAFADT010000879.1 GCA_023424585.1 Pseudomonadota bacterium | reverse complement strand
GCTGTGGGGCTCCGGGGGCTTCTTCTACATCGGCAAGAACATTCCCTGGCGCACCTGCGACTGGCCCCACGACGCGGCCTTCCAGGCATCCATCCGGGACCGCGCCTTCAACCGCGCCGTCACCTTCGAGGGCCGGGCCCTGCCAGAGCTCCAGGCCGCCGGCTTCCGCGTCGTCCGCGAGGTGGGGCGCGAGACCATCCTCGTCCGCGACTGAGACGGCCGGGCAGGGGAGGGCCAGCCCGCAAAGCCGAAGCGCCGGCATCCCCGGAGGGATGTCGGCGCTTCAGGTGAGACAGAACGGCCGGGACACACGCGGAAGTACGCTACCGTTGCTTCCTTCCGGACCTGGCGGGGTTCGCGCCCCCACGTTGTCCCGACCACAAAATCCGTGCTGCTGCTTCAAGATAACTACGGAGAGGGTGGGATTCGAACCCACGATACCCTTTCAGATATACACGCGTTCCAGGCGTGCGCCTTCAACCGCTCGGCCACCTCTCCAGAGACTCTGGAGCGGAGAGCGTAGGATTCGAACCTACGATACCGTTGCCGGTATGCCTGATTTCGAGTCAGGTGCCTTCGACCACTCGGCCAGCTCTCCAGTATTCAGTTGTCACGTCGCTTCGCGCGCAAGCGCTCGAAGAACGTCTTGAGAAGCTGGCGACTCTCTTCCGCCAGGATGCCGCTTGTGACCTGAAGCCGGTGGTTGTGCCGGGGCTCTTCCACCAGATTGTACAGCGAGCCGACAGCGCCCGCTTTCGGATCCATTGTACCAAAGACGAGTCGGGTGACACGAGACTGCACCAGCGCGCCGGCGCACATGGCACACGGTTCCAGCGTCACGTAGAGGGTCACCCCGGAGAGCCGCCACGCGTCACGCGCTTTCGCGGCGGCAGCGAGGGCAAGCATTTCGGCGTGAGCGAAGGGATTCCGGTCGCATTCGCGGCGGTTGTAACCCGTGCCCACGACGTTGCCGTCGAGCACCGCCACCGCACCGACCGGTACTTCCCCGAGTGAGGCTGCTTCCCGCGCGAGCTCTAGAGCCTGCTGCATGAAAGCGATGTCGTCACTCATGAGACGTGCGCGCCAACGAAGAAGTGGCGCTCCCTGGAGGATTCGAACCTCCGGCCTTCGGATTCGTAGTCCGACGCTCTATCCAGCTGAGCTAAGGGAGCATTTCTTCCGGCTGCTGCTTTACATCAAGTGGCGGAGAGAGAGGGATTCGAACCCTCGATACCCTTTCGAGTATGCAGGTTTAGCAAACCTGTGCCTTCAGCCTCTCGGCCATCTCTCCAACTCTTCTCTGTCAAAGAACCACGAAACTCAAGCTCAAAATCGGAGGCGGTAGGATTCGAACCTACGGAAGGCTTTCACCTTCTGCGGTTTTCAAGACCGCTGCCTTCAACCGCTCGGCCACGCCTCCACAGCAGGTGCCGCTCGGTTCCCGGCGGGCCAACCGCGCCCGTGGGGCCGCCCTTCTACATCATTTCTTCCCTGTGGCAAGAGAGATGTTGGCCCCTTTTCACGCAAGGGGCCCCATTTCCCTGACTAGAGGGGGCGCAGCTCCTTCAGCCCGCCCATGTACGGCACCAACGCCTCCGGGATGGCGACGCTTCCGTCCTCCCGCTGGTAGTTCTCCAGGATGGCGATGCTCGTGCGCCCCACGGCCAGCCCGCTGCCGTTGAGGGTGTGCAGCAGCTGGGGCTTGTCGCCCTTCTGGGCGCGGAAGCGGATCTTCGCGCGGCGGGCCTGGAAGTCGCCGCAGTCCGAGCAGGACGAAATCTCCCGGTACGCGCCCTGGCCCGGCAGCCAGACCTCGATGTCGTAGGTCTTCCGCGCGCCGAAGCCCATGTCCCCGGTGCACAGCAGCATCACGCGGTGGTGCAGCCCCAGCCGGCGGAGGATGTCGCACGCGTCGTCCGTCATGGCCTCCAACTCGTCCAGGCTCTTGTCCGGCTGGGCGAACTTCACGAGCTCCACCTTGTGGAACTGGTGCTGGCGGATGAGGCCGCGCGTGTCGCGCCCCGCGGCGCCGGCCTCCGCGCGGAAGCACGGGCTGAAGGCGCAGTAGCGGATGGGCAGCTGCTCGCCGTCCAGGATCTCGTCCGCGTGGTAGTTCGTGACGGGGACTTCCGAGGTGGGGATGAGGAAGCGCTCGGGGTCGCCGGACGTCTTGAAGGCGTCGTCCTCGAACTTGGGCAGCTGGCCCGTGCCCATCATCGTCTCGCGCAGCACGAGGTAGGGCGGGAGCAGCTCCGTGTAGCCCTTGGACGTGTGCACGTCGATCATGAACGTGACCAGCGCGCGCTCCAGCCGCGCCAGCGCGCCCTTGTAGAAGGTGAAGCGGCTGCCGGACACCTTCGCGGCGCGCTCGAAGTCGAGCATGCCCAGCGACTCGCCCAGCTCGAAGTGCTGCTTGGGCGTGAAGAGGAGGTTCGGCTTCTCACCCCACGTCTTCACCTGGAGGTTGTCGTCCGCGCTCGCGCCCACCGGGACGGACTCGTGGGGCACGTTGGGGATGACCAGCAGGATGCGGTTGAGCTCCTCCTCCACTTCCTTGAGGCGGGCCTCCTTCTCCTTGATCTCCTGGGAGACGCCGCGCAGCTCGCCGCGCAGCTTCTCCATGGCGGCCGGGTCCTCCTTGGCCTTGCGCTTCATCTCGTCGTTGGCGGCGTTGCGGCGCGCGGCCAGCGACTCCATGGAGACATAGAGGTCGCGGCGCTCCGTGAAGAGCGCCTGGAAGGGGCCGAGGTCCAGGCTGCCGCCCCGCGTCTTCAGTCGGGCGACGACCGCATCGAAGTTCTGCGCAACGTTCCGGAGGTCCAGCATAGGGGCTCGCCTTGTAGTCATCCCGGGCGCGGGCCGGCAAGGCTCACCACGCACCGGGTGCTCAAGGCCGGACGCCCCCAGGGCCTGGGGACTGACCCGAGGGGCCCCGCCGACGGCCCGGGAGGGCGAGGAGAGAGCCCTCCCGGAAGGCCGGGCTCAGTGTTCGAGGTCGTAGATTTCGTCCTCGATGTCCTTCCTGTCCGCCGCGTCCGGCTTCTTCGCCAGGTACTCCTTGAAGGCCGTGATGGCGTCCTTGCGCTTGTTGCGCTCCTTGTACGCGAAGCCCAGGTAGTAGAAGGACTGGGGGTTCTCCGGCTCGGCGGTGGTGGCCTTCTTGTACCAGTCGATGGCCTTGGCGTGCTGGGCCTGCTCCGTATAGGCGCGAGCGACCTTGTAGTAGACGTACGTGAGCTTCGGATCCGCCTTGAGCGCCGATTGGTAGCGGCGGACGGCGTCGTCCCAGCGGGCGGCACTGAAGAGGGCGTCGCCAATGGCGCCCATCACCCGCGTGCGCTGCGGATCCGCCTTGAGGCTGGCCTCGAAGGAGGTGATGGCGTCGTCGAACTCGCCGCGCTCCAGGTACGCGTGGCCCAGGGCCTCGTGCGCGTCCGCGTAGGTGGGCTCCAGCTCGACGGCGGCCTTCCACTGCTCGATGGCCTCCGGCAGCCGCTTCGCGTCGCGCAGGATGACGCCGTAGGCGTAGTGGTAGTCCGGGCGCTTGGGCGCGCGGTCCACGGCGGTCTTCATGCTGTCGAGCGCCTGGGTGTACTCCGAGCGCTTCGCGCGCACGAGGCCCAGGTAGTAGAGCGCCTCGTGGTTGGAGGGCTCGTTGCGCAGCGCGAGGCCCAGGTTGCTCTCCGCGCCGGACAGGTCGCCCTTCTCCAGGAGCACCGCGCCCAGGGTGATGGGCGTGGTGATGGAGCGGGGGTCCTCCGCCTTGGCCTTCTCCAGCTCCGCGGCGGCCTCATCCAGCCGGTGCAGCCGCCAGAGCACGAGCCCGCGCTGCAGCCGGCCGTCCTTCAAGAGGTGCGGATCCAGCTCCAGGGCGCGGTTGGCCTCCGCCTCCGCGCGGGTCGCGTCGCCGTTGAGCAGCGCCACTCGCGACAGGCCCAGGTGGGCGTCCGCCAGGTTGGGGTCCAGCTGCACGGCGCGGTCGAACTCCTGCTGCGCGAGCAGGCTGTTGTTCTCCGCGAGCGCCAGCTCGCCCAGGCCCGCGTGCACGCCCGCCTGCTCCGGCGCCTGCTGCGCGGCGGCCTCCAGCAGGGCGCGCGCGTCCGCGTTGCGGTGCTGCCGCAGGTACAGGCGGCCCAGGTACAGGCCCGCGTCCACCAGCTTCGGGTCGGCGGCGGTGGCGCGCTTGAAGTGGCCTTCCGCCTCCGAGGGCTTGTCGAGCGCGTCCTCGATGCGGCCGTAGAGGTAGGCGATACGCGCCTCGTTGGGGAAGCTCTTGCTGGCGGCCTCCACGGCGGTGAGCGCGTCCTGCATCTTGCCCGTCATCACCAGCGCGGTGATGTGGCCGTCCACGAACTCCAGGTTGTCGCTGTCCTCCTTCGCGAGCGATTCGAAGAGCGGCAGCGCGCCGTCGTAGTCGCGCTGCGAGCGCAGCACCTGGGCGAGCTGGGCCTTGATGAAGGTGGAGTCGGGGTTGTCCTTGAGGGCCTCCTTCAGCTCCGTCTCCGCCTCCTTGGGCTTGAACTGCTGGAAGAGGGCCACGCCCTTGAGGCCGCGGGCGCGGGCGCGCTCCGCCGGGCCCAGCGCATCCTGGAGCTTCAGGGCGCTCTCCACGGCCTGGGCGCCCTGCTCGATGTTCGACTTGCGCACCAGGAGCTCCACCGCGGCCAGCTCCACCGCGGAGGCGGCGTGCTGTGGGTCCGCGGCGAGCGCGTCCGCGTAGGCCTTGGCGGCCTCGTCGGCCTTTCCCTGCGCCTGGTACAGGTTGCCCAGCGCGTGGTGGGCCTTGGCGGACTTCGCGTCCTTCTCCAGCACCTTGGTCAGCGTGGCGACGGCGTTGGGGATGTCCTTCTGCTGCGCGTGGGCCTCCGCCAGCAGGAAGGAGAGCTCCAGGTCGCCCTGGTTGTCGTCGCGGACCGCGGCGTCCTGCAGGCGGCCCTGCACCTCCGCGGCCTTGCGCTGGGTGAGCGCGAGGCCAGCGGCGGTCTTGATGACCTCCACGTTCTTCTCACCCAGGAGCTCGATGGCCTCCATGCTCCGGGTGCACGTGGTGAGGTCGGTGCGGTCTCCGTCCGCGTAGCGGCGCTGCAGGTAGGCGACGGACTGGCACCAGAGGGCGCGGACCTCCGGGTACTCCTTCTGGGCCAGCGCTTGGGCGCTCTTGGCGCGCGCTTCCTTGTAGCTGGCGTAGGTGTCCTTCAGGAGGCCCTTGCGCGCCTCCTCGACGAGCTTGGCCTCCGGGGAGCCGGCGGACACGCGGGCTGGGAAGAACTTGTGGCGGCCGAAGGCGCCGTAGCGGCTGGCCTCGAAGCTGGCGCCGGTGCCCAGCACGAGCACGACCACTCCCGCGGCGATGAAGACGGGCAGGCGCTTCTTCCACTTGGCGTCGGCGGCGCTGCGGTCCACGACGGACACCGCGGCCATGCGCCCTTCGTAGAGCTGGCGCAGCCGCTCCATGCTGGCCTGGGGGTTGGCCGGATCCGCGCCCACGGGCACGTCCAGGGCCGGAGCGCCCGGGGCGGCCGCGAGGGGCACGGCCTTGGCGGGGCCCTCCATCAGCCGCTGGATGGCGGCGGCGAAGATGGGCACCGTGCCGATGGCGGACCACGCCTCCGAGTCCGGGGACACGTCCTCGTTGCCCAGGAGCTGGCCGTCCTCGAGCATCTTGACGATGACGCCCTCCTCGAACGGGCCGAACATCTTCCCGGAGCGGCGGCGCACGTGGAAGCGCTTCACCGGCGCGCGGCCACCGGCGTCCTTGCCGGCGCTGTCGTCGATGAAGCTGAGCATCTCCAGGCCGTCCGCGGGGCCCGCGGCGGGCGGGGGCGGCAGCGGCGCGGAGAGGTCCGCTTCCAGGTCATCCGCGGGCGCGGCGGTGGGGTCGAACTCCAGCGCGTCCGGCAGGCCCGTGGCCGCCGAGGCCGGCGCGGGCGAGGGGT
>JAFADT010000859.1 GCA_023424585.1 Pseudomonadota bacterium | reverse complement strand
AGTCCGTACCGTTCGACGACTTGGCGACATAGCCGTCCCTGTCCTCGTCCGTCGCATTTAGGTTCAGCGTGAGTACATGGGGCATACCCTTGTCTACGCTGTCCTTCTTGAGGTCCACGTCCTGCGTAAGGGTTTCGACCGGTTTCCCGTCGCATGCGTTCCCGTCAGGCGAACGCTCGCGGCCCTCCACCGTCACCAACAGCTTCGGCCCCCAGCCGTCCGGCACCTTGATGCCCACCACGATCTGCCCATTTGGGGCCTTGTCGGTACCGAAGACCGGCACGTCGGTGGAGCGAATGTCGCCACTGTCCTCCCCGTTCTGGACCTTCACCCGAACGCAGGCGGGAACGAAGTTCTCGTAGGTGACCGTGACCTTCACCCCATCCTTGGGGTCCTTACAGCCCGCGAGGGCCAGCAGCGGCAGCATCAGCAGGAGGCGTTTCATGGGCGCGCATTCTACCGGCCCTTCTCCCCGCGTGTGAGTCCTTGCCAACCCTCTTGGTTCCTCAGGGAATGATGCGTGCTCACCGCTCCCGCGGGAAATCCGAATACACCACCGCCAGCCGGGCATCCGCCGCCAGGCTCGCCGGCGTCACCAACTCCAGGTCCAGCGGCACCGGCCCCCGGTAGCGCTCGGCGAGCTCCTGTTTCAATCCCGCGACATCCAGGGCTCCCAGCCGCTCCAGCTTCCCGTACTCCACGCCCGCCCCCGCCGCGTACGCCTTGCGCACCAGCTCCGAGCAGTACATCGCCTCGTCCCCCCAACCGAAGAGCGCGTCGTAAGGCTTGCCCAGGTGGCGCTTCGCCTCCGCCACCGCCCGCGCCCTCGCCGCGTCATCCACCCCCTGTGGCCGCATCACGAGCAGCCGCCCCTTCACCCCGCGCGCCCTCCACTGCGCGAACGGCGTGCGCTTCACCGGCTGCACGGCCTCCACCACGAACACCCCCTCTGGCGTCACCTCCACCAGCCCCACGTGCGACAGCGGGCTGTGCGTGGCCGCCTGGATGGCCTTCGACTGGCGTGATCCCGACGTCTGGAACACCACGTCCCCCGTCCGCACCTTCGCCGCCACCCCCTCCACCCCGCGCGGCGCCGCCTGCGTCCCGCGGCCCACGAACCACGCCGCTCCCACCAGCACGAGGGCCAGCAGCCACAGTCCCCTCACAATCCGCGTCATCCGCCAGTCCCTCCCTCGGGTTCCCTCTGTCCCCCCGCCTCCAGTGCAGCCCGGGTGCCAGCCCCGGCCGGACCGCCTTCACTCTCCGTGGAGTCGGTCGCTGCCGACCCCTGGGTCAGAACGTGGTAAAACTGGGGAAACTACTTATTACAGCGATTCAGGAATAGTGTGGCAATATCGGAAATTTTCAGGTAATCACGCAGGACCCGCGAGCCGGCTGCCAGGGCGCGCGGGAGAGGGGGCCCATCGGAGGAATTCGTCGTGACCGCATCGAACTCGCCCATCCGTTGTCTGCTGTATCCGTCGCTGGGCGAGGTGCGGGAGCACGTGCGCGTGGAGCTGTTCGCGCGGGCGCTGTCGGAGCGGATGGGCCGGCCCGTGGTGATGTCCATGGCGCCCACCTACGAGTACCTGGAGGCGGAGCTCGCGTCCGGCCGCGTGGAGATGGCCTGGGGCACCGCCGAGCAGTGCGACGCCTTCGAGTCGCAGGCGCGCGCGGTGCTGCGCGCGGTGCGCTCGGGCAGCTGGCACTACCACTCCGCCTTCATCTGCCGCGCGGACGCGCCGCTGACGCTGGAGACGCTGCCGGGCAAGCGCGTGGCGTGGGTGGCGCCGCGCTCCACCGGCGGGCACCTGCTGCCGGTGCGCCACCTGGAGTCGCTGGGCCTGCGCCCCGACACGCTCTTCTCCGAGCAGCGCTTCCTGGGCACCTACCGCAAGGCGCTGGACGCCGTGCTGCGCGGCGAGTCGGACCTGTGCGCGCTGTTCTCCAACCACTCGGACGCTCACGCCATGCGCGCCACGCTGACGACGTACCTGGGCGCGGACGCGCCGCGGCTCACGCCGTTCCTCTTCACCCTCTCCACGCTCGCGGACGGCCTCATCCTCACCCGGCGGCTGCCGGAGGCGGACGCGCAGGCGCTCATCTCCGTCCTCACCCGGATGAACACCGACGGCGCGGGCCTGGAGATGCTCATGGGCCCCTTCCGGGTGGAGGGCTTTGTGCGCTCGCCCGGGCCGAGCGCCCCCGTGTCCAGCCCGCGTCCCTCCGGGGCCGCGGAGTACCTGGCCGGAGAGCTGGACGCGGAGGGACACTGCCTCCGGCTCTGGTCCCCGTCCGGCCGCGCCTTCGGCGTGGACCTGCGCGGCGCGGAGGGGCGCACGCTCGAGGACGTCCTGGGCACCGCCGCGAGCAGGCCCCTCAGGTCCCTGCTCCAGGCCGTCCTCCGGGGCGGCTCCGACGGGCGGCTGGAGTTCCGGCTCACCGTGAACGGCGACGAGCGCGTCTACGCGGCGGAGGTCACCCCCTGCGCGCCGTCGCCGGAGGACACGGGCCCGCGGCTGGGCCTGCTGGTGCGCGACGTCAGTGGCCTGCGCGCGCTGGAGGACCCGCTGTACCGGCTGGCGTCGTTCCCGCTCCTGCACCCGGAGCCGCTGCTGGAGCTGGGCATGGACGGGGCGCTGCGCTACGCGAACCCCGCCACCCACGCGGCCTTCCAGGACCTGGTGGAGCGCGGCCCCGAGCACCCGCTGGTGCACGCGGCGGTCACCTGGGCGTGGCGGGGCGCGCCCCCGGGAGAGCCCCCGCCCACCGTGCACCTGGACGGCCGCTACTGGGAGCTCACCGTCGCGCAGCTGTGGGACCCGCCGGGCCTGCGCGTGTTCGCGCGCGACGTGACGCTGCGCAAGCAGCTGGAGGCGCGGCTGTTCCAGGCGGACCGGCTGTCCGCGCTGGGCTCGCTCGCGGCGGCGGTGGGCCATGAGATGAACAACCCGCTGGCCTTCGTGCTGGCGAACCTGTCGTTCATCCGCGAGGAGCTGGACCGCCTGAAGCAGCCGCTGCTGGACGGCGCGCCGGTGAAGCGCGAGGACCTGGAGGACGTGCTGGAGGCGCTGGGCGAGACGGTGGAGGGCGCCACCCGGCTCAAGCACATCGTGCAGGACCTGCGCACGCTGTCGCGCAAGCCGCCGGAGCACCGCGCCCGCGTGGCCGTGCAGCCGGTGCTGGAGAACGCGCTCAAGCTGCTGCGCGGCGAGCTGCAGCACCGCGCGCGGCTGGAGCGGGACTTCCACGACATGCCCACGGTGGACGCGGACGAGGCGCGCCTCACCCAGCTCTTCCTCAACCTGCTGCTCAACGCCCTCCAGCAGATGGACACCCAGGACGCCGCGCACAACGTGCTGCGCGTGGCGGCCTACACCAGCGAGGACGGCGAGGTGGTGGTGGAGGTGCAGGACTCCGGCAAGGGCCTGCCCCCGGACGCGCTCGCGCACATCTTCGAGCCCTTTGCCACCGCGCGCCCCAACAGCACCGGCCTGGGCCTGTCCGTGAGCCACACCATCGTCACCGGCCTGGGCGGCACGCTGCGCGCGGAGAGCCGCGAGGGCCGGGGCACGCTGCTCACCGTCACGCTGCCGCCCGCCGTGCCCGTGGCCGAGTCCCTGCGCGCCTGCTAGCCGCGCTCCAGCGGCACCTCCAGCCGGGGCGCGTAGTGGCCCTGCGCGCTCTCGAAGAGCACCAGCCGGTCCACGCGCCCCTCGCCCCACTTCGCGTCCCGCAGCTCGCGCGCGCACGCCGCCAGCGCCGGGTCGCCTCGAAGCGGACGCGCCCGGGCCAGCGTCAGGTGCGCGGTGTACTCGGCGTGCTCGGACGCGAAGCCCAGCGGCTCCAGCGCGCGGGCCACGTCCGCCTGGAGCGCCTTCAGCGCGGCGGTGTCCCCGCGCACGTCCGCCCAGAGCACGCGCGGGTGCGACGGCGGGCCGAACGTCCCTCCGCCCGCCACCGACAGCGCGAACGGCGCGTGGTACAGCCC
>JAFADT010000587.1 GCA_023424585.1 Pseudomonadota bacterium | reverse complement strand
CCTACCAGCCGCCGGCCGCCGGCGACCTGGAGATCAACTTCGTCCACGACTACAAGATCCTGGACGGCCGGTTCGCCAACAACGCGTGGCTTCAGGAGCTGCCGGATCCCATCACGAAGATCGTCTGGGAGAACGCCGCCATCCTCAGCCCGGCCACCGCCAAGCGGCTGAACCTGGAGAACAACCACGTCGCGGAGCTGGAGTACGGCGGGCGCAAGCTGCAGGTCCCCGTCACCGTCCTCCCCGGCCACGCGGATGACACCGTCACCGTGGCGCTGGGCTACGGCCGCACCGGCCTCCACGAGGTCGTGGCCAAGGGCGTGGGCTTCAACGCCAACCTGCTGCGCAGCGTGAACGCCCCCTGGTTCGACGGCGGCGCGAAGCTGACCAAGGTCCGCGGCAGCCACAAGTTCGCCCGCACCCAGTACCACTGGCGCATGGAGGGCCGCCCGCTGGCGCTCGACATGTCCGTCGAGGAGTTCAAGCACCCGTCGAAGAAGACGGAGTTCGTCCTGGAGACCGTCCAGGCCAAGTATGAGCTGGGCAAGCGCAACAACCTGCCCGACTTCCAGTACGCCGAGACCCCGGAGCAGGGCTACAAGTGGGGCATGTCCATCGACCTGTCGCGCTGCACCGGCTGCAGCGCGTGCGTCGTGGCCTGCCAGGCGGAGAACAACATCCCCGTCGTGGGCAAGCAGCAGGTGGGCGTCGGCCGCGAGATGCACTGGCTGCGCATCGACCGCTACTTCCAGGGCGATGAGAACGACCCCAGCATGGTCATGCAGCCCGTCGCGTGCGTGCACTGCGAGAAGGCCCCCTGCGAGTACGTCTGCCCGGTGAACGCCACCGCGCACTCGGACGAGGGCCTCAACGACATGGTGTACAACCGCTGCATCGGCACGCGGTACTGCTCCAACAACTGCCCGTACAAGGTCCGCCGCTTCAACTACCTGCACTACACGCAGGGAAAGACGCCGACCGAGAAGATGCTGATGAACCCGGACGTCACGGTGCGCAACCGCGG
Organism: Pseudomonadota bacterium; assembly: GCA_023424585.1. Classification (GTDB taxonomy): domain Bacteria; phylum Myxococcota; class Myxococcia; order Myxococcales; family Myxococcaceae; genus Corallococcus. The sequence goes on along the minus strand of JAFADT010000587.1, from coordinate 10,234 downwards.
CGTCATGGAGAAGTGCACCTACTGCGTGCAGCGCATCGAGCGCGTCCGCATCAACGCCCGCGTCGAGAAGCGCCTCATCCAGGAGAAGGAGCTCCAGACGGCGTGCCAGCAGACCTGCCCCACGCAGGCCATCGCCTTCGGCTCGCTCGCGGACCCCGCCCAGCGCGTCACCCAGCTCCACGAGGACGAGCGTGCCTACCGGCTGCTGCACGAGCTGGGCACCCGCCCCCGCACAGCCCACCTCATCCGCCTGCGCAACCCCAACCCTGCCCTCGTGCCCGCCGCCCCGGCTGAAGCGCCGGCGCACGAAGGAGGTCACTGACCGTCATGGCCGAGACCGCACACGCACTCCCGCTCGACCCCCTCGAGCCCCGGGACCTCGTCGCGCCGCACCACGACGACAAGTCCCTCAATGAAACGCTGCTCGACCATGTCTGGCGCAAGCCCGGCAAGGGCTGGTTCATGCTGCTGGGCATCACGTCCGCGGCGCTGGGCCTGCTGGTCGTCGGTGTCACGTACACCCTCGCGCGCGGCATCGGCGTGTGGGGCAACAACCAGCCGGTCGGCTGGGCGTTCGACATCATCAACTTCGTCTGGTGGGTCGGTATCGGCCACGCCGGCACGCTCATCTCCGCCATCCTCCTGCTCTTCCAGCAGAAGTGGCGCACGAGCATCAACCGCTTCGCGGAGGCCATGACGCTGTTCGCGGTCATGTGCGCCGGCCTGTTCCCGCTGCTCCACACGGGCCGTCCCTGGTTCGCCTTCTGGCTGTTCCCCTACCCCAGCACCCTGGGCGCCTGGGCGCAGTTCCGCTCGCCGCTCGTGTGGGACGTGTTCGCCATCTCCACGTACCTCACGGTGTCCGCGCTCTTCTGGTACGTGGGCCTCATCCCGGACCTGGCCGCCCTGCGCGATTCGTCCAAGGGGAAGCTGCAGCGCACCATCTACGGCCTGTTCGCCCTCGGCTGGCGCGGGTCCGGCCGCCACTGGCACAACTACAAGATCGGCTACCTGCTGCTGGCCGGCCTCTCGACGCCGCTCGTGGTGTCCGTGCACACCATCGTGTCGTTCGACTTCGCCGTCTCCCAGATTCCGGGCTGGCACGCGACCATCTTCCCGCCCTACTTCGTGGCCGGCGCCGTGTTCAGCGGCTTCGCGATGGTGATCACCCTCATCGTGCCCGCCCGCAAGTACCTGGGCCTCCGGGACGTCATCACCGACCGCCACCTGGAGAACATGAACAAGGTCATCCTGGCGACGGGCCTGCTGGTGTCCTACGGCTACCTGATGGAGCACTTCATCGCCTGGTACTCCATGAACCAGTACGAGTTCTGGACCTTCTACGTGAACCGCGCCACGGGACCCTACGCCGGCGTGTACTGGATGATGATCGCCTGCAACGTCATCACCCCGAACATCTTCTGGTTCAAGAAGTGCCGCACCAGCATCCCCATCATGTGGGTGGCGTCCATCGCGGTGAACATCGGCATGTGGTGCGAGCGCTTCATCATCATCGTGACGTCGCTCTCCCAGGACTTCCTGCCCTCGTCGTGGGACATCTACACCCCCACCTGGGTGGACTGGTGCATCTACGTGGGCACGCTGGGCCTGTTCGGCACCCTGTTCCTCCTGTTCCTCAAGTTCGTTCCCGCCGTCGCGGTGAGCGAGGTGAAGGAGCTCCAGCTGGAGCTCAAGCACGCCGCGCACGCCAACAGCCACGGCGAGGGCACCCTCACCCACGGAGCGCACTGACATCATGGAAGCCAAGGTCCTTGATTCCTGGGTGCTGGCCGAGTTCGCCACGCCGGAAGCCCTCGTGGATGCCACCCGGCAGATGCGGGAGAAGGGCTTCCAGGGCATGGACACCTACTCCCCCTACCCGCTGCACGGCGGGTCGGAGGCGCTGGGTCTGCCGCCCTCCCGCATGCCCTTCATCGCCCTGGGCGGCGGCCTCACCGGCATGGTGACCGCCCTCACGATGCAGACGTGGATGAACACCATCGACTATCCGCTCAACATCGGCGGTCGTCCGCTGCTGAGCCTCCCGGCGTGGGTGCCCATCACCTTCGAGCTGAGCGTGCTGTTCGCCGCGTTCGGCATCTTCTTCGGCCTGCTCGGGCTGAGCAAGCTGCCGCAGCCCTACCACCCGGCCTTCGAGTCGGAAGAGTTCCGCAGCGCGTCCACGCACGGCTACTGGCTGAGCATCCCGCACCCCACCGGGACGGACGCCGCGGACGTCAAGAACCAGCTGACGGCGCTGGGCGCGACCCACGTGACCGTCGTGTCGGGAGAGAACGAATGAGGTGGCTCATCCCCGCCGCCGGGCTCGCCGCGCTCACGGGCTGCAACGTCAGCTCGGAGTTCCTCCAGCGCATGGAGTCCCAGGCCAAGTACGAGTACTACGAGACGTCCGAGTTCTGGCCGGACGGCCGCGCCATGCGCGTCCCCCCCGCCGGCACCATCCCGCGCGAGCGGCCGGTGGGCAACCCGGGCATCTCCACGGGCCGCGCCAACGGCGTGGCCGTGAACGCCATCCCGCTGCCGGTGGACAAGCACCTGCTGGAGCTGGGCCAGAAGAAGTACAACATCGTCTGCTCGCAGTGCCACGGCGTGCTCGGCGACGGCAACAGCGTGGTCGCCGAGAACATGGCGCTGCGCCTGCCGCCGTCCCTGCTGGAGCTCGCGGACAAGCCGGCCGGCCACTTCTACACCGCCATCAACGAGGGCTACGGCGTCATGCCGTCCTTCTCGGGTGAGCTCGACACGCGTGAGCGCTGGGCCGTCGTCGCCTATGTGCGCGCGCTGCAGGCCGCCCGGAGCACCGCCGGGACGCAGCCCGTCCCGCAGGAGAACCGATGACTGCCATGGAGCGCTACACCGGCACGCCCAAGCTGATGGTGCCCGCGTTCGGCCTGGGCGTGGTGGGCCTCGTGCTCACCGCCGTGGGCTTCTTCATGAACCCCGAGGCGACCAGCTTCAGCTACCTCTTGGGCTTCACCTACTGGGTCGGCATCAGCGTGGCCGCCCTCATCATGCTGGCCATCTTCCACACGGCCAAGGCGAAGTGGCCCATCGTCCTGCGCCGCGCCATGGAGACGATGTCCATCGCGGTGCCCGTCTTCGCGGTGCTCATCCTCGCCCTCATCCCGATGATGAAGCACCTCTACCCCTGGGTGGACGGCTCCCCGCTGGCCGCGCACATCCACGGCGTGGAGGTGGAGCACCTGGCCCATAAGAAGGCCCACTACCTGAACGTGCCCTTCTTCGCCTTCCGCCAGGCCCTCTACTTCGTGGTGTGGATCTTCGTCTCGCACCGGCTGTACGGCTGGAGCACCCAGCAGGACGAGTCCGGCGCGCTGGAGCTCACCGTCAAGCAGCGCCGCTTCTCCCCGGGCGCCCTGCCCTTCCTGGCGCTGACCATCACCTTCGCCGCCTTCGACTGGCTGATGAGCCTCACCCCGCTGTGGCAGTCCACCATCTTCGGCGCCTACTACTTCGCCGGCAGCTTCCTGGCCGCCTTCTGCGTCCTCGCGCTGGCCACGGTGAACGCGCAGGGCAAGGACCTGTACGGCAGCCTGGTGAAGACGCCGCACTACCACAACCTGGGCAAGCTCATCTTCGCCTTCACGGCGTTCTGGGCCTACATCGGCTTCTCCCAGTTCCTGCTGGTGTGGATCGCCAACATCCCGGAAGAGGCCCCCTGGTACGGCCTGCGCATGTACGGCCCGTGGCGCACCGTCTCGCTCGTCATCTTCTTCGGCCACTTCGTGCTGCCGTTCTTCACGCTGCTGTCACGCAAGCTGAAGGAGCGGCCCGGGACCCTGGCGGTGGCCGCCGCCTACCTGCTTCTCATGCACGCCGTGGACCTGTATTGGCTCATCTGGCCGGCGTTCTCCGGTGAGGCCGGGCCGACCTTCCACTGGACGATTCTCACGGCCTTCGTGGGCGTGGGAGGGGTCTCGGTGGGCTACGCCCTGTTCCGGGCGCGCGGCCGGTACACCTTCCCGGTGAAGGACCCCTACATCGCGGAGTCCCTGAGGTACGTGCAGCCATGAAGAAGACCCAGTCCGAAGTCGAATCGCGGGTCATCGTCGGCGCGCATGGCGTGGCGGCCGAGGAAGACCACCTCGTCATGGGGAAGATCATCGGCGTCGGTGTGGGCGCCATGGTCCTCTTCCTCGTCGGCGCGGTGTGGGCCTGGCGCATCCAGGTCGTCACCATGGAGGCCGCGCAGCCGGACGGGCCTCCGCCCCGCCCCGCGGCGGTGGGCCAGTACGAGGTGGGCATCGTGAACCAGCGCCTGTTCGAGCAGGACTGGCGCGCGGCGGAGAAGCTGGGCGGCCAGCACCAGGCGCTGAACAACGGCTGGGGTGACCAGCCGGGCGTCAGGGCCCACAAGCCGCTGGACCAGGCCATGCAGCACGTCATCACGACCGAGGCCCAGAAGGCCCGCGAGCCCGCTCCGGCGCCCCAGGAGGCCCCGGCTCCGCAGGAGGCCCCGGCCCCCGCGCCGCACGCGGCGCCCCCGGCCCCGGCTCCCAAGAAGTAGGCTCCCACCCGCTCCCCCTACCCAGAGCCGTCCTTCGCCATGCCGTCCCTTCTTCCACCCTCCTCCGCCCGCGTCGCCGGGCTCCTCGCGGCGCTCGCGCTGGTGCTCACCAGCGCCACGCCCGCGCACGCCCTGCCGGGCGGAGGCAAGACGCCCCGCGCCATCGTGGAGGCGGACTCCGACCTGCCCCCGCCGGTGACGGGGGTGGACGTCGAGGAGCACCTGGGGGAGCCGCTCCCCCTGGAGACCCGCTTCCTGGACTCCCAGGGGGAGGAGATCCGGCTGGGCACGCTGCTGTCGAAGACGCGCCCCACCCTGCTCACGCTCGTCTATTACGAGTGCCCCATGCTCTGTAACCTCGTCATCAACGAGCAGGTCCGCGTGATGCGCGAGCTGGGCCTGGAGCTGGGCAAGGACTACGAGGCCGTCACCGTCAGCATCGACCCCAAGGACACCCCGGCGCAGAGCGCCGAGCGGCGGCGCAAGTACCTCCAGTCCATGGGCAAGCCGGAGACGGCTCCCTGGCACTTCCTCACCGGCACCGACGAGAACATCCACAAGCTCGCCGACGCCGTGGGCTTCAAGTACACGTATGAACCGAGCACGAAGCAGTACGCCCACCCCGCGGTGGTCACCGTGCTCACGCCGGAGGGGAGCATCTCGCGCTACCTCTACGGCACGTCGTTCGACCGCAAGGACGTGAAGCTTTCGCTGCTGGAAGCAGCGGGCGGTCGGGTCGGGACGAGCGTCGATCGCATCGTCATGTCCTGTTTCAAGTATGACACCGCCACGCGGCGGTACGGTTTCTACATCTTCGGGTTCATCCGCCTGGGCTCCCTGGCTGTCTTCGGCGCCCTGGCCACGATGCTGATCTATTTCTGGAGGCGCGAGCTGAAGAAAGGCGCGACTACATGAGCGACCTGGCCAATCAATTCCTGTTCCTCCCGGAGCGCGCGTCCACGTTCGCGGAACGGGTCGACTTCCTGCACTACTTCGTCGTCGGCACGACGATGGTGATGTCCGCGGGCGTCGGCCTCGCGGCGCTCTTCATGTTCTTCCGCTACCGCCGGCGGGAGGCCCACCAGCACACGGAATACGTGGTGCCGGACCTGAAGACGGAGTTCCTCTTCGTCTCCGTCCCGCTGGTGTTCTTCCTGGCGTGGTTCGCCATCGGGTTCCGGGACTTCACCTGGTTCACCACTCCGCCCAAGGACTCGATGGATGTCTACGTCATGGGCAAGCAGTGGATGTGGAAGTTCTCCTACCCGGAGGGCCCCAACGGCGTGAACGTGCTGCACGTGCCGGCCAACCGCCCGGTGCGCCTGCTCATCACGTCCCGCGACGTCATCCACTCGTTCTTCGTCCCGTCCTTCCGCATCAAGATGGACGCGCTGCCGGGCCGCTACACGCAGGCCTGGTTCGAGGCGACGAAGCCCGGCACGTACCAGGTGCTCTGCACCGAGTACTGCGGCCTGTCGCACTCGAAGATGCTGGCGGAGGTCGTCGTGCTCGCGCCGGAGGACTACGAGAACTGGCTGCAGGAGCAGCAGCGCGGCCGCCTCCAGGACCGGCAGGACGCGCTGGCGGACACGTCGCTCGTGCCCTCCGTCGCCCGCATGGCCGAGCAGGGCCAGAAGCTGGTGGGCACGCAGGGCTGCCTCAAGTGCCACTCGGTGGACGGCTCGAAGCACATCGGCCCCACCTTCCTGGGGATGTACGAGCGCGAGGAGAAGCTCGATGATGGCCAGAGCATCCGCGTGGATGAGGCCTACATCACCCAGTCGATGATGGACCCGGGCGCGCACATCGTCGCCGGCTACCAGAACGTGATGCCGACCTACCAGGGCAAGCTGCAGGGCCCCGAGTCGGCCGCCATCGTCGAGTACATCAAGACGCTGCGCACCGCGAACGTGCGCGAGACCGCTTCCGAGGGCCCCGCCTATGACCCCATCCAGTAGCATCGCCGCGCCGGGGGCCGTCCCCGGCCATGAGGCGCACGACGACCACGGCCACCACCCGAGCTACCTGACGGACGGCACCACGGTGAAGTCGTGGCTGCTGACGGTGGACCACAAGCGCATCGGCATCATGTACATGGCCTGGGTGCTGCTCTTCTTCCTGGTGGGCGGCATCTTCGCGCTGCTCATCCGGATCGAGCTGCTCACGCCCGGTCCGACCATCATGGACGCGATGACGTACAACCGCGTCTTCACGCTGCATGGCATCGTCATGATCTTCCTGTTCATGATCCCTGCCATCCCGGCCATCTTCGGCAACTTCCTGCTGCCGCTGATGCTGGGCGCGAAGGACGTGGCGTTCCCGCGGCTGAACCTGATGTCGCTCTACGTGTACCTGGCCGGCGCGGCCTTCGCGCTCTGGGGCATGCTCAACGGCGGCCTGGACACCGGCTGGACGTTCTACACGCCGTACAGCGCGCACACGACGACGACGGTGGCGCCGGTGCTCTTCGGCGCGTTCATCATCGGGTTCAGCTCCATCCTCACGGGCATGAACTTCATCGTCACGACGCACACCATGCGCGCGCCGGGCATCACCTGGTTCAAGATGCCGCTGATGGTGTGGGCGCTCTACGCCACCAGTTGCATCCAGGTGCTGGCGACGCCCGTCATCGGCCTGCTGCTGCTCCTGGTGACGGCGGAGAACCTGTTCAGCCTGGGCATGTTCGACGTGGCCCGCGGCGGTGACCCGGTGCTCTTCCAGCACCTGTTCTGGTTCTACAGCCACCCGGCCGTGTACATCATGGTGCTGCCGGCGTTCGGCGTGATGAGCGAGATCGTCTCCGCGTTCAGCCGCAAGAACATCTTCGGCTACCGCGCGGTGGCGTACTCCAGCGTGGGCATCGCGTTCGTGGGCTTCTTCGCCTGGGGCCACCACATGTTCGTGTCCGGCCAGTCGACCTTCAACGCCGGCGTGTTCGGCGTGCTGTCGATGCTGGTGGGCGTGTTCACGGCCATCAAGGTCTTCAACTGGGTGGGCACGGTCTACAAGGGCGCGGTGGAGTTCACGACGCCGTTCGCCTACTTCTGCGGATTCCTGTTCTTCACCGTGTTCGGCGGCATGACGGGCATCGCGGTGGCGACGGTGTCGCTGGACGTGGCGTGGCACGACACCTACTTCGTCGTGGCGCACTTCCACTTCATCATGGTGGGCGCGACGATCATGGCCTTCCTGGCCGCGCTGCACTACTGGTTCCCGAAGATGTTCGGGAAGATGTACCACGATGGGTGGGGCCTGGTGTCCGCGGCGCTCATCATCCTGGGCTTCAACGCGACGTTCATCCCGCAGTTCCTGCTGGGCAACTCGGGCATGCCGCGCCGCTACTACGAGTACCCGGAGCGCTTCCAGGCGCTGAACGTGGCGTCCACGGCGGGCGCGACGCTGCTCGCGTTCGGCTTCCTCATCATCGCGGGGTACCTGACCTACGCGCTCATCTACGGCGAGCGCGTGGACAACCCGTGGAACAGCAAGGGCTACGAGTGGCTGACCCGGTCGCCGCCGCCCACGCACAACTTCATCGGGCCCCAGCCGACGTACCCCGAGGAGCCGCACTTCTACGTGGATCCGAAGAAGGCCGAGGGCGAGGTGTCGGATGTCTAGCGCTCACGTGACGCCGGGCTCGGTGCCCGGTCCCAAGCTGGCTGCCCACTTCGCGTCGCTGGACGTCCAGAAGCACGCGGCGCGGCTGGGCATGTGGCTCTTCCTCGCCACGGAAATCCTGCTCTTCGCGGGTCTGTTCGCGTGCTACGCGGCCTACCGCTTCCTGTTCCCGGAAGCGTGGGCGGCCTCCAGCCGCAGCCTGGACCTGACGATGGGCACCATCAACACGGTGGTGCTCATCACCTCCTCGTTCACCGCCGCCATGGCGGTGCACTACGCCAAGGAGGGCAAGAACGCGATGGTGGGGCACATGAACGTGCTCACCCTCCTGATGGCGCTGGGCTTCCTCGTCATCAAGTTCTTCGAGTACAAGCACAAGTTCCACATCGGGACGCTGCCCGGCCGGTACTACTTCTACGAAGGCATCCAGCTGCCGGGCGCGCCGCTGTACTTCACCGTGTACTTCGCCTCCACGGCGCTGCACGCACTGCACGTCATCATCGGCATGACGGTGCTGGGCTTCGCCACGGTGCGCGCGTACCGCGTCGGGGACTTCAGCGCGGACAACTACACGCAGGTCGAGCTGGGCTCCATGTACTGGCACCTCGTCGACCTGGTGTGGATCTTCCTCTTCCCGATGCTGTACCTGGTCTGAGGGTTACGACATGGCCATCGCCAACGAATCGCATCAGGAAGAGCACAACATGCAGGAGCACCACGGCGCCGGGCGCTACGTGGTCATCTGGATTGCCCTGCTGGTGCTCACGCTCGTCACGGTCTTCACCGGCCGCATGCACCTGCCCAGCTTCGGCCTGCTGCTGGCGCTCGTCATCGCCAGCGTGAAGGGCACGCTGGTGGCGCTGTACTTCATGCACCTGTCGGAGCACCAGGGCGCCAACCGCCTGGTGTTCGCCGTGTCCATCCTCTTCGTGGTGCTGCTCATCGGCTTCTCGCTGATGGACCTGGGCACCCGCTTCCGCCTGGCCAACCCCCCGGGGTCGCAGTACAGCGACCTGCAGGCGGTGGACATCGGCGCGAACCCGGTGGAGGGCCGCGCGGGCGGCCACGAGCAGCTCAAGAAGCAGGAGCACGAGGTGCACGAGTAGCTCCCGCTTCCCGCAGGTCCCCTGAAGCACGAACGCGGCGCCCGGGATTCCTCCCAGGCGCCGCGTCGCTTTTGGCGGGCGCATGCGGCCCGCCGTGCGGGGACTACAGGGCGACGGTCAGGTTGAAGGAGAGCGCCGTGTCGGTGGACACCTTGCCCGGGGGCGGCGCGCTGTCGGACTTCACGAGGAAGCCCACGCCCAGGGCCAGCGCGTCGGTGAGGCTGGCCATCACCTGCGACTGGCTGCTGAAGAGGATGCGCGAGTCGGTGATGACGCTGACGAGGATCTCCGCCTCCTCCTGGAAGATGATGTCCTTGGAGATGCCGTAGCGGAACAGGGCGCCGAAGCGGGGGCCGCCCAGGTCCACGTCCTCCAGGTCCAGGCGCACCGGGTAGTACTGGAAGCGCGTCTCGCGCGCGTAGCGGAAGGCGAAGTCGGTGCGCAGGGTGGCCTCGCGCGTGCCGGCCTTCTCGTCCTTCTTGGTGTCGACCCAGAGGATGCTGGCGCCGGCTTCACCGTAGGGCCGCGCCTCGATGCTCTTGATGTGGTCCGTGTCCACGCCGGCCAGCAGGTAGCCGCTGATCTGCTCCGTGAAGCGGCGGTCCCCGCGCAGCTCGAGGCCCGCGTTGAGGGCCACCACCTGGGACAGGGCCTCCGGCTCCCCTTCCACCTCGGGCGGGCGGCTGCGGCCGTACGCGCCGAAGGCCTTCACGGAGTAGATCCACTTGTCCGTCTTGCGCAGCGCGCTGGCCAGGCCGCTCACGGTCAGCGTGGAGGCATTGCCGGTGAGGGAGATGAGGCTCAGGCCCACGCTGACGTCCCAGGTGCTGGGCTTCGCGGGGGCCTCGGCGGCGGCCTCGGGGACGGGCGCGGGCGCCGGGACGAGGGGCCCGCGCGCGGTCACTTCCGCCAGCTTCTCGATGGCCTCCGCGAGCCGGGCGCTGGCCTCGGCGGCGCGCTC